>JBEPXS010000041.1:0-13773 GCA_041641755.1 Balneolaceae bacterium | reverse complement strand
AGAAAAAGCCCACCACGGATTTGATCTCCACCTGTATTCCCAGAAAAATATTTACGAAAAATTATTTTATCCGCTAAAAAAGTTGATCGGAGATACATTCCGTTTCTTCAGTATTAACAGCAAACGTGTTCGGTCGGAGCGAAAGTTTTATTTTGAAACCTGGACATTGGATAAGCCTCCGCACGGAGCTGAAGAAGTGTTGCCTGAGACGGTGTTGTAAACACAGAATAGAGAAGTGTTGAAGCAAAAAAGCCTTAAACTTCTTTTTACCTTAATGCCATTCATGTTAAAATTAGCAAATTACGCTCCCCGAGATAAACAGTAAACTGCTTGTCACTCTTTACTCAAGATGACTTACAATCATCAACCGGGGACTGGTTTCGGCATCGAATTTATTCCCATGATAATCGCCGTAAAGATGATCGATCTGCAGTCCTCTTTTTGAAAACTCTTTTTTAAACCAATCCAGATCATAAAGTTTAACCCGCTCGGAATACTTTTTGGTACCCTCTATAGGACCGCCTGAAAATTCAATATCCTTGATGATTGAACCGTTCCTGATATATCTGTTTACTCTGAACTCGATATTTCTGAAGTAACCGTGATCTGCAGATTCAAAGGATTCCTTTACCTTGTTTGAGTTCATATAGTCCAACACAAATATACTTCCAAAATCTAACATCTCCTCAACACTGTCGAGCACGTGTGCATTTTCCTCATCGTCTTTGAAATATCCAAAGGTCGTAAAAAGATTGACGATTGCATCAAATTTGTATGGTAAGGGATGACGCATATCCCGCACTTGAAAATTAATTTCCAACTCCTTTTTCCGAGCCTTCTCTCGGGCAGTTTTTATCGCTTCTTTTGATAGATCAATAGCAGTAACCTTATATCCTCTTTCGGCCAGACTAATGGCATGCCGTCCCCTTCCGCAACCCAAGTCGAGTATTTCAGAACACCCGCTTAAATTCAGTGTTTTTTCCAGCAGGTCTATTAGTTGTTTCGCTTCCTTTTCATCACGGTTTGCATATAGTTTTTCATATAGCGGGCTGTCAAACCATTCTTCAAACCAGTTCATTGATAAACTTCATATCTATTTAAATTTCGGCTGAATATAATCATTCACATCAACTTTATTAACCGGAATTGCTTCTACCTACACCATACAAATTACTGGAGTTATTCATTTCCACTTTTTGCGATTCACTTCTAATCCCCCAGGAATCATTAAATGGGCTCAAAATTAGTACCGATTTATTATTTCTGCCTTGCAAATTTGTTACTATCTTCACCGCATTATGAATTACGTGCAAAAACTTCAAAAGGCTATTGCAGAATCGCAGTCTTGTCTATGTGTGGGACTGGATCCCCACCTCGATCTGTTTCCTGATTACTTGAACGAAGAGATACCGGATACCAACGAACGTGTCTCACAGTTTCTGATGAAAATTATTGAAATCACGGCTCCTTATTGTGCCGCTTTCAAGCCAAACCTGGCTTTTTTCGAAGCCCTGGGCGATGGAGGGCTCAAAGTATTTCATGATGTTATCAAAGCCATTCCAGAAGATAAAATTGTTATCGGAGATGCCAAGCGTGGCGACATCGGCTCAACTGCACGGCATTACCGCGAAGCTTTTTTTGACATTTACAAGCTCGACGCCATTACCCTAAATCCCTTAATGGGGTTTGAAACCCTGGAGCCCTATTTCCAATTTTCTGAGAAAGGACTATACGTACTGGCACTTACATCCAATCCCGGTGCAAGCGATTTTCTTATACAACCCTTTTCGGGTTTTGATACCATGGCCGAATATATTGCGGCCAGCCTTCGCAAGCGGCAATCTCAAAGTAATGCCTCCCTGGGCATGGTTGTCGGGGCTACTAAACCGCAAAACTTAGGAAGTATTCTTCAGCAACACCCAACTGCCCCACTGTTGATTCCCGGTATTGGCAGCCAGGGTGGCCGTGTTGAAGAGCTGGTAGCCGTATTACAAGGCCACGCAGGTGCCCCGCTGATCTCTTCGAGCCGGAGTATTTTGTTTGCCGGCGGAAACAACCAAAACTGGGAACAGGCCGTGGTGGAGAAAGTACAATCGTATCGTGAAGAGCTAAAGCCGATAACCCAACAATATGTCTGAGTCTAATAAACCATTTGTACTGATCTACACGGATGGGGCCTGCAGTGGAAATCCTGGTCCCGGCGGTTGGGGAGCATTGCTTACCTGGAACCAGAAAGTGAAGGAGATTTCTGGCGGTGCCGCGCACACTACAAATAACAGGATGGAGATGCAGGCCATTATTGAGGCATTAAAAACACTTAACAAGCCCTGTAAAGTAGAAATACGTAGTGACAGTGCTCTCATTGTTAACGCTTTTACACAGGGATGGATAGAGAACTGGCAGAAGAGAGGCTGGAGAAAATCCAATAAAAAGCCCGTCGAAAATCAGGATTTGTGGAAAAAGATGTTAAAGGTGATGGAACCCCACAAGATTACCTGGACGAAGGTGAAAGGCCATGCTGATGATGAACGTAACAATCACGTAGACCAGCTGGCCGTTGAGGCCTCGCAAAGGTATAAGTAAGTAGCCATGGGTCTTCTAGTAGCGAGTTTACTTTTCAAATTGTGTAAACGGCTTCAGATTCATGTCGGAAAATTCTTCGCGCTCTGCCAGCATGTACCCGGTGATAGCAATCATTGCAGCGTTATCGGTGCAAAATTCAATTCGCGGTATATGCAATACCAGGTCTTTTTTGTTTGCTAACTCCGATGTTTTCGATCTCAACATTGAATTCGCAGAAACTCCTCCGGCAAGTAGAATAGTATCCACACCCGTTTCCCGTACCGCCCATTCCAGTTTTTTTGTCAATACCTCTGTAATTGCACGGGATACACTGGCGCAAATATCATTCATATGTTCACCGACAAAACTCTCATCCTTTTCCTCCAGATAATAAAGAACAGAAGTTTTCAACCCGGAAAAGCTGAACTCAAAACCTCCATCCAACATGGCCTGTGGGAAATCATGGAAATGGGGATCTCCATTCCTTGCTTTTTCATCGATAATCGGTCCGGCTGGATAAGGAAGCCCCAGTATCTTACCTATTTTATCAAAAGCTTCTCCAGCGGCATCATCACGGGTTTGCCCCAGCAGCTCGTGCTCAAAAGGAGCCGTTACATGTATCAGGTGGGTATGTCCACCTGATACGGTCAATACCACAAAAGGATATTCCGGCTGCTGGTCAATAAAATTTGAATAGATATGGGCATCCATATGGTTGACACCTATGAGCCTGATACCTTTTGACAGCGACAATCCCTTGGCAAAGCAAAGTCCGACGAGTAACGAACCCATAAGTCCGGGTCCCTGGGTTACTGCCACTGCATCGATCTGATCTAATCGTGTATCTGCCTCATTCAGAGCTTGGTCTACCGTCCGCCAGATCGTCTTGTGATGGGCGCGGGAGGCCAGCTCGGGCACTACCCCTCCGTATTGTTCATGGACAGTCTGAGAAGCTATTACATTTGACTGCAGCCCTTCATCAGTATAGACGGCGGCCGCAGTTTCATCGCAGGAGGATTCGATGCCTAGAATATTCATATACTCATACGTAATTAGTGATGCGTAACCGGCAAAGAAAATACGCAATACGGATTACCATTAAAATAAAAACCCTGAACTCCGATAACTTCAGGAGTTCAGGGCTAAGTTTTTAATTAACGGCTAATCGCCTACTACTTCTCGTCTTCGTCTTCGTCAACGACTTCGTAATCGGCATCAACGGCGTCTTCGCCTTCGTCACTTTCTTCCTCGGCTTGAGCCTGTTGACCGTTACCAGGTCCACCGGCTGCGGCACCTGCTGCTCCCGGTCCTGCACCAGCAGCACCCGGTCCGCCTGCTTGCTCTTGAGCAGCTTGATAGATCTCTTGAGAAGCTTCATTCCAAACTTCATTGAGATTCTCCATGGCAACGTCGAGCTCATCCATGTTTTCTTCCTTGCGCAGCTCTTCTACCCTCTCGGCAGCTTCTTCGATTTTCTCCTTGTTTTCATCGGAGATCTTATCTTCGTGCTCGTCAAGCTGCTTTCGGGTTGAGAAAACGAGACTATCGGCTTCGTTGAGTTTTTCGGTTTTTTCCCTGATACGCTCATCTTCCCTGGCATGCTCTTCGGCATCCTTCTTCATCTTCTCGATCTCTTCCTCGGAAAGTCCGGAAGAAGACTCGATGCGAATGCTCTGTTCTTTACCAGTACCTTTGTCCTTGGCACTTACATTCAGAACACCGTTCGCATCAATATCGAAAGTAACTTCGATCTGTGGTACACCTCGAGGTGCCGGGGGAATTCCGTCAAGATGGAAGCGGCCGAGCGTACGGTTATCTTGTGCTTTGGCGCGCTCACCCTGCAGCACATGGATCTCTACACTGGTCTGATTGTCAGCAGCTGTAGAGAAGGTCTCGGTTTTGCTGGTAGGGATGGTAGTATTTGATTCAATCAGTTTGGTAGTTACACCACCGAGTGTCTCAATACCAAGTGTAAGCGGGGTAACGTCAAGCAGAACCACATCATCGACATCACCAGACATGACACCGCCCTGGATAGCCGCACCGATTGCGACAACTTCGTCAGGATTTACACCCTTGCTCGGATCCTTACCGAAGAAATCCTTAACCATCTCCTGGATCTTCGGAATTCGGGTAGAACCGCCAACCAGTATTACCTGATCAATACCGTCTTTGGTAAGATCAGCGTCGTCCAGTGACTTCTGGCAAGGTTCTATCGTTTTCTGAATTAGATCATCAATCAATTGTTCAAACTTGGCCCGTGTAATATCGATATTCAGGTGTTTGGGACCCGAATCAGTCGCGGTAATAAACGGCAGATTCACATTCGTTTTTTGTGAGCTGGAGAGCTCAATCTTGGCTTTCTCCGCAGCATCTTTCAGTCGCTGCATCGCCATTGGATCTTCCCGCAGATCAATACCTTCATCTTTCTTGAATTCAGATGCCAGATGATCGATCAGGCGGGAGTCAAAGTCATCTCCACCGAGATGTGTATCTCCATGGGTGGATTTAACCTCAAATACGCCGTCTCCAAGTTCAAGTACCGAGATATCAAATGTTCCGCCACCCAGGTCATAGACCGCAATGGTTTGATCCTGATCTTTCTTGTCAAGTCCATAGGCCAGTGATGCAGCGGTAGGCTCGTTGATAATACGTTTTACATTGAGACCAGCAATCTCACCTGCTTCCTGAGTAGCTTTTCGTTGGGCATCATTAAAGTAGGCCGGAACGGTAATAACCGCATCGGTCACTTTTTCTCCCAGGTACTCTTCTGCAGTCTGCTTCATCTTTTGAAGCACCATCGCAGAAATTTCCTGTGGAGCATAAGTCCGGTCCTCAACCTTAACTCGTGCGGTGTTATTTTCTCCTTTTACGATCTCATAGGAAGCCTGTTTGGATTCTTCCTTGACCTCATCGTAAAAGCGGCCCATAAAGCGCTTGATTGAGGAGATCGTTTTTTCGGGATTCGTAATTGCCTGTCGTTTTGCCGGGGCACCTACCAACCGTTCACCTTCTTTTGAGAAAGCCACTACGGAAGGAGTGGTACGTCCGCCTTCGGAGTTTTGAATAACCGAAGGTTCGTTGCCTTCCATTACAGCTACGCAGGAGTTGGTTGTACCTAAGTCAATTCCTATAATTTTTCCCATAATGTTAATTTTCCTTTTTGGTTATATGTTTAATTTTTTTCGTTCAATATTCTTTTCATTCAAAACAGTCGGAAAGGAGTTGAACTCCTGATTCCACTGTTCGGGAGTTCAACTCCCTCACTACTGAAACTCTTTATTTAATCGGTATCGATTTTGAATCTTTCAGTACATCTGATTTCGGCATCGAAATAGTGAGAACACCATTCCTGAATTTGGCTTGTGTTTCTGCGGTATTTACATTTTCAGGCAACGCAAAAGAGCGGGAAAACACCCCGGTTCTACGCTCCTGGCGCCGGTACGATTCATCATCCGAAAGTTCATTTGCTCGTTCACCTTTAACTGTTAACACATGATCTTTCAGAGCTATGTGAATCTCTTTCTTTGATAAACCGGGCAGATCCAGCAGAATTTTAAAATGCTCTTCACTTTCCGTGATATCGCATTTGGGCGTAAAATCATGCCCTTTGTCCTCCAGGGGTACGATACGCTCTACAAAATCCTGGAGATCTCTTCCCAACTTGTTCAGTTGCTTTTCAATATCAATTGCAAATTCACTCATAATCCGGTTGCTCAGTTTAGATTCATCTTTATAGTGAGCAATCACAATGCCAAGAGATATAGGCAACCCCGTTTTATGACTTATTGACATTAAAAAAAAATGTTACAGTGGGATTTGTCAGAATTGCGGACGAATGGGGAAGTGGAAATTCAATTCGTCAGTAGTTGAAGATCATCCCAGAAGGAAGGATAAGATATAGCCGTACACTCAGCGCCTTTAACAGTGCTCTCTTTCTGAGCGAGTAAAGAGAGTACACCCGCTGCCATAGCAATACGGTGGTCATGATAACTTTTATAAGCAGACGGTTCCGGAACAAAGCCCGGATTACCGATAATTTCAAGTCCATCCTCGTACTCGGTAAAATCGGCACCTGCTTTTTCCAGTATTTCAGCAACCGCCATTAGCCGATCGGTTTCTTTATGACGCAGTTCTTCCGCCCCTGAAATACGGGAGGTCCCATCCGCAAAAAGCATGATTATTGCCAGTATGGGTAACTCATCAATACAATTGGGAACCCGTTCAGATAATATGGTGATCGGTTCCAGTTCACTGCTTCGAATTCTTAAATCCGCAACCGGTTCTTCGCCCTCTTTTCTTTTATTTGAGATCGTAACATTAGCCCCCATCTCCTGCAGGATGTCCAAAAAAGCGATGCGGGATGGATTGAGCCCCGTTCCAGGCAGGATAACATCAGCATGCTTATGGATAGCACCTGCTGCCAGCCAGAATGCCGCCGCCGAAAAATCACCGGGGATACTATAACTTTGCTCCGGGATCTGATCCCCCCAGCTGCTGGAAATAATACGGGTATCGCCCTCATGTTCAATTTCCAGCTTCAGTAATCGTTCGGTATGGTCCCGGCTGGGTAGCGTTTCGATAACCCGGGTAGGTTCGCTCCCGAAAAGACCTGCCAGCAATACACATGACTTGAGCTGGGCACTGGGAATCGGAAGTTCGAAACGCAGTGGTATCAGTGACTCTGTCCGGCTTATCTCCAAGGGAGCGTAGTCGTTTTTCCGGGCATTTATTTTAGCCCCCATTTGTTCAAGTGGATCAATAACCCGGCGCATGGTGCGGGAAGAGAGTGACTCGTCGCCAACCAGACGACTTTTGACTCCGGCCCCGGCAATAATACCGGAAAGTAATCGCATTGTAGTTCCAGAATTACCGCAATCGAGGTCATCCGCTGGCTCCGTAAACCCTTTTCGACCTACTCCATGAACCGTAAGAGTACTTCCCTCCTCCTCAATCTGAACGCCGAGAGATCTAAAGCAATCGATCGTGCTGTGTGGGTCGGCAGCATCTGAAAAGTTCCGTATGGTAGACTTCCCTTCGTGCAGGGCTGCAAACATTACCGAACGGTGAGATATCGACTTATCCGGGGGAGGTGTAATAGTGCCCTTTAGTTCTCCTGCAGGTGCAATCTGACGAATCATCTGGTTAATTTGAATTAAGCATTTCTTTTGCTCTCTGAGCCTCAACCGTACCGGAGTATTGTTCAATAATCGAATTCAACGTACTTCTTGCCTGTCCGGTATCACCCAGTTGGATATGGCATTCTGCACTTCTCAGCATCGCTTTAGCCACCCATTCATCAAACGCCTCATACAGAACGCTTACGTTTGAATAGGCATTCAGGGCTGCTTTAAAATTTTGTTGCTGCTGCTCCGTAAAGCCCAAAAGATACTGTGCTTCAGCGCCAATTTCTGTAGTATTCGATTCCGCAACGAGTCCAAATAAGTCCCTGGCTTCTGAATAGTTGTCGTTTCGTAAAGCCACCTTGCCCATTCCAACCTTCGCAGGATCGTAATCGGTGTTGGCATCCAGGGCTGCTTTAAAATGCTTTTGTGCAGCCTCAATATTATTCATGGCAAGCTGCGTTTTACCCATTCCCACCAGTGCCTCTAGTTTGTAATCACCCCGTTCTTCAAGCAGCTTGTTATAATAGTCGAAAGATGTCGAATATTCTCCGCGATCATTATAAAGTCGTGCCAGTGCCACCAAAGCGGGTCCCAATTGTTCGGAGTTGGAATAATTGTCTACGATCGATTGATAAGTCTCTATCGCTTTTCCCGTCTTTTCAACCTGCTCGTAGGCATTGGCCAGGCTCAAATGAGCTTCAGGTAACAACTCCCGATTGTTGGTAATCCGTATATATTGGCTGAATTCATCTATTGCACTGTTATAATCCCCGGACTGGTATAGATTTTCCGCCTGGCGATAACGCAGGCGGTCGGCAGTAGAGGTCTGGGGATGTTCATCAAGGAAATCTTCCAGAATATCGGAACTTGAATCTTGTCGACCAGAAGAGAGCTGAGCATACTGAATTCCATTAATAGCCTCAATCAGGTAATCGCTCTGGGGATATTCATTTAAGACGGTTTTGTATGAATCAATGGCTCTTTCATAATCCCCGGCATTGTAATAGGCATCCCCGATATTGTACTGCGAGCGTGCCGCCCAGCTGGTATTAGGATATTTATTAATAACCGCTCTAAATTCGTTGATTGCCTGAGTATAATTTTCAGTATTAAGGTAGATGTAAGCGATGTTGTACTGAGCCTGCTCGCGCAATCCACTGTATGGATAAATGCGGAGGAGCCGGCGAAACGTAGTTACAGCTTCGTAGGTGCGATCGGCCCTGTAATAACTGTTTGCCACCTGAAACATCGCATAATCACCGCCGGGTTCAGCACCAATAACCTCTTTGTATGTTTCGATCGCTCTATCGTACTGGTGAGAAGCGTAGTAGGAGTCTCCAAGCCGCAATGTCGCATCGGTGTCATAGGGATACAGTGCAATAGGAGGAGCTTCATAGTTATCCAGGAACGTCTGAAAAGGATCTATCGCATCCTGGTACGATGCCATATTGAAGTAACTCCAAGCCAGCGAGTATCGTGCTGCCCCACTGAGCTCATGCTCCGGGTATCTATTTACAAATGCTGCAAAACGTTCACTGGCCGGGCCATACTGTTGCATGTGAAAATAACTGTCGGCACTCCAGAACAGTGCCTCCGATCCCAGGTCCGAGTTCGGTGCTTCGTTGTAAATGCTTTCGAATGTGGGTTGGGCCTGCTGATACGCCTGATTACGATACTGTACCCACGCCTTTTGGAAGCGGGCCTGACGCTTAACCGAATCGGCAATATTGGTAAGCTGTTCGGCTTCTTCAAAAGCCTGCAGTGAACGTGTATACTCCTTGTTTGCGAAATAGGCTTCCCCAAGCAAGGTATATACCTTGCCAGCCCAGTCAAGGTTTTCTTCTCCACGAATGATATTTAATAAAGTCTCAATCGTTTCAGCATATATTCCCATCTCATAGGCCGTAATTGCCCATTCATAATAGGCTTCCTCTACCCAGAGTCCCTCCTGATACTGGCCTCCAAAATTTCGGAAAGTTTGTATAGCCTGATCATAGCGGCCGCCCAGCTTTTCATTAACCGCTTTATAGTAGAGAGCTTTACGCGCAATTTCGTCATTTCCCTGGGCTGCTTTTTCAAAAGAATCGGCTGCCCAGTGATAAATCTGTTGCTTATGATATACCCAGCCCAAGCCATAATGGGCAATTCGCACACGATCGGTGCCTTTGTTCATATTGATGTACTGCAGATAATACTTGGAGGCCTCCTCAAAATTATTCAGGTAGTTATAACTCTCAGCTATCAGGTAAACCGCCTTTGACTGCAACTCTTCATCGAGATAAGTCATTGCATTTTTGAGTGCCTTGATCGCCTGCTCATACTTCCCCTGCTGGTAATACGATTCTCCAAGCGCGGTACCGATGCGCCGGGTCATCTCGTGATTGGGATAGCGATCTTTTAGCACCTCAAAGGCTACGGAAGAGGAATCGAATTTACTGTCAGCCAGGTAAAGACGCCCACGTGCATATAGCGCTTTCGGGGCCCATTCCGAATCAGGATATCGTCCGGCAAGTGTCATAAAATAGGACCGTGCCTGTTGATTTTCTTCGTTAGCAACCGAGGTCTCCGCCAGCCAATAATATATTTGGGCGGCCTGCTTATCTGTAGGGTTATGCTGAAGCGAACGTTGATAATAGGCTATGGCCTGTGAAAAACTGCTGTCAGCCTCTGCTTGATTTGCCAATTCAAAAAGTAGTTTTCTGGCAAAATTCGTATTGGGATATTCCTGGATATATGATTCGTAATTGTGCTTTTTTGAGGTAGAATCCTCCCGCGCCAGTGCACGGATCCGGTAAAACGCAGCTGATTCCCTGAGTTCGTGTTCCGGGTAGTTATTCCCGAATTTATCCAACAACTCTGCCGATTGTGCATACATTCCATTATCAAACAGGGTTACCCCTTTTTGATACAGTTTTTCAGGAGAGGCTGGTGCCTGTTGACCTGAAACAATGACCGGAAAAAGAGTGAATAATAAGATGAGAGAATAACAAAGATTCCGGAAGAAGGTCATTCAGTTTTTAGTCCCTTTTTGCTTAATGGTTGTTATAAAATATACCAACTATAAGGATTTTGTTCCCATATTTAAAGAAGGATAATGTCCAGGGGAGGTAGAGAAATCACATATCGATATATTTCATCAGCTCATCTGCCCGATTTTCCATATCAAATCCGAACACATCTCTGCTGGCATCATCCACAACCACATTATAATCATGTCTGCGTAAAGCTGAATTGATCCGTGTAGCGTCACGCAGGTTGATCTTGATAGATACTGTGAACATGTCACCTTCATTCTGGGGCTTTTCCACTGACAAACCCAAAATTTTAGCTCCTTCTGTTTCAATGAGATGCACTATCTCAGAGAGAGAAAAGTTGATTTTTTCCAACTGGATTGTCAAGATCGAACCGTTTGAAAACAGGTTCAAAAGATCCGGTAATGTTTCCAGTATTTCCTGTTTCCTGATTACCCCTAAAAACGTGATCTCCTTATCAACAACCGGCAGCATCTCCAGCTCATATTGCAACATCAACCGTACCGCTTCAAAAACGTGCTGCTGTTTAAATACTTTAACTGGCTCATCCAGTTCAAGCGTGGAAATTGTCTCGTCCCTCTGCTTCTGTTTTTGAAGCTGAGACCTTCTAATCTGGCTGGCCAATTTTCTGGTAGTTGGATCAACAACAGGCATGCACTTCACCTCAAGGTCTTGCATCCGCTGTAAAGCAATCGATATTGTATCTTCTCCACCAAGTGGGGTTATATCGGTATTTAAAAGTTCTGCTGCCTGCATAATTTTACTGATTCGTTAATAGAATTCTCCCTGATAGTTAAACAACAGATTCGGGAGAGTCAATATTATCAAGTAAATTTTCCAAACGCATAAAATCTTTTTTTGAAATACTAAAAGTCATCTCCACATTCGCATCTACATATTTTTTAGAATGAATATGTGCCTCACGATGCAGGAATGCCACCCCTTCATACTTTGCAGCCGGTATTTGCATTGTTTTGGTCACATAATCCTCTTCGATCAGCTCTTCAATTCGCTCTTTAAGCTTACCGATCCCAATACCCCTCTCAGCCGAAACAAAGATAGCTTCAGGATATGCAGATTTCAGTTCCGCAATTCTGTGTGATTCCAGCTTATCGATCTTGTTGAATGCCAGAATCCCTTTCTTGTCTTTGGCTTCAATATCTTCCAGCGTTTCACGAACAACTGAAATATAGTCTTCTATCATCAATGCCGAGGCATCCACCAGGTGAATAAGGATATCCGATTCGCGTACTTCATCGAGCGTGGACTTAAAGCTTTCAATCAGGTTGTGTGGAAGCTTCCGGATAAAGCCAACGGTGTCAGAAACCAACACTTCGTGGTGCCCGATATTACAGCGCCGAACAGTAGAATCGAGCGTGGCAAAAAGCCGATCCTCGGCTAACACTTCAGTATCGGTGAGCGTATTCATCAGGGTAGACTTTCCTGCATTGGTGTATCCTACAAGTGAAACCCTGATCATACTTGAGCGTCCTTTTCGCTGGGTTTGACGCTGTTGATCCAGTTTATCCAGCTTATCCTTCAGTGTAGTTATACGCTTGTCAATCAAACGCCGGTCGGTCTCAATCTGGGTTTCACCGGGCCCCCGTGTACCGATTCCCCCTTGCTGACGTGAAAGGTGTGTCCAAAAACGGGTAAGCCGGGGCAGCAGATACTGCAACTGAGCCAGTTCAACCTGCGTTTTAGCAGCGGATGTTTGGGCGCGTGTTGCAAAAATATCGAGGATCAGACCACTTCGATCCAGTACCTTAGCCTCCGTCTCTTTCTCTACATTGCGAATCTGTGTGGGCGAAAGATCGTCATCAAATATAACCGTCTCCAGGTTATGCTCACCTACCATCTGCCGTATCGTACGAAGTTTACCTTTCCCAACATAGGTAGATGGATCGGGGTGATTTCGGTTCTGTAGGATGGTATCAACAGGTATTCCCCCCGCCGTCTTGGTGAGCATACCAAGCTCTTCAATATATTCTTCTGCGACCACTCTCGGAGTTTCAGGCCCGTAAACACCCACCAAAAGTGATCTTTCCTGTATTATGTCGGATTTCTTTAAGTCTTCTAACAAAAGGTATCTGCTGTAAGTAGATTTTTTTGCAAAGTGATAATAATGTTACTTCAGGTCAAACTGTTCCAGATCAAAACTGGCTGTATTATAACAATTAATTTGCCGTCCTAGTTTATGAGATAACAATTTACGAAAATTTTCCAGATACTTCTTGGGGACATCTAATTCAAGCCTCACAAACTGCGTAGCGCTGGAAATTTCATCCTCTTTATAAAGGAATATGTATTTTTGATAACTGCCTTCTTCCTGTTCAAGGTAATCCCTGATCTGGTACCACTGAATGGATTGTGACGGGTCATTGATGTTTTTAATAATTCCATTGTCGGTAATATACCGTTTTGAGGCGTGGTAACTGTTCACAAACCATCCCCCACTCATCCAAAAATAGAACAAAAAGGTAATCCAATGAATGGTAGAACCCTTGAAAAAAGCTAACCCAAAAAGACCGAAGCTAAATAACAAAAAGAGGGTGGAAAACAATGGATATCCCTTTAACCTGCCCGCTTTCCATGTGAGGCGCACATTCCGAAGCCGAACCTTATTCAGCATCGTAACCGCGGCCATCACGGTTGCCGAAAAAGCAAATATAGCTACTAACAGGATGATTAAAAATCCCGGTTCAATGACTAAGGATGATTCATTCATGTAATCGATTCTGCTCTGTAGAGCTTTGAAATGAGTGTTTCAGTTACTAAAAGTATCAAAGCAATCCAGATAAACCAGCTCCAGATTTCTTTGCCCATACTGGCAGACTGCAATTCGTTCACCAGGTTATCCTGAGACAGTTCATTGGTGTTCACTACATTGGTTATAGTTACGGAGTTATCAGAAAAAATTTCAAGCTCTTCTTTAGTCAACGATTGAAAGTCGGACTCTAATATATCCTGATTTATCGCAACCAAACGCTGCTGTTCTGCACCGTTGATCTTAAGAATCCCCGGTTTCCACTCGTGACCCGAATAACGAACGG
>JBEPXS010000040.1:0-13911 GCA_041641755.1 Balneolaceae bacterium | reverse complement strand
GCCGTTTTTTACGTCAATCAACTTCTCAATTGACGGGTCGCACTATGCGATTACCTGTCTGTCTCAATATGAAAAAGAACATGAAATTAATGCTCGGATGAGTTAAAAACTCTTCGCTGTTAATCCCCCATCCAAGGCGCTGCAATGATACAGAGTTATTAACTCTGTGTCAACAAATAATTAAACTTTTTTGATGCTTTTCTAACAGATCTGGTTTAGGATAGCAATGTTACTCTTCTTCGTCTGAGGTGTCATCCTTATCGGCATTTTCAGCTTTCTGATCATCTGCCGACCGCTTTTCTTTTTTCTCCTCTTCCTCAGTAGCTTCTTGTTGATCTGTAGTTTCTTCGACTTGTTTCTTCTTAGACTTTTCTTTCTGTTCTGTTTTAGCTTCAGAATCAGAAGAAGTGGGTTTATTGGATTTACCTGCCCTTCTAGTACCCTTTTTGCTTGAGCTTTGCTCAGGCTTGATGTCGTTGTAATCCACAAGTTCTATCACCGCCTGCTCGGCACCGTCTCCTTTGCGGAAGCCTGCTTTAATAACACGGGTGTATCCGCCGGGACGATCCATTGCTTTTTGTGCTACTTCTTCGAACAGGTGAGAAACAGCTTCTTTATCTTGAAGTTTAGAAAAGACCTGTCGTCTGTTATGTGATGTATCTTCTTTTGCACGGGTTATTATAGGTTCCACATGCTTTCGTAAGGCTTTTGCTTTAGAAAGCGTAGTAACTATCCTATGCTCTTTAATAAGAGCCACAGATAGCGCTTGTAGTGTCGCTTTTCTGTGAGGTACATCACGACCTAATTTTTTTCCTCTAACTAAATGACGCATTGTTCAAAAATTCCTTTGTTACTTATCCAGATATTTTGATGTATCCATTCCGAAGTGGAGGTTTTTGTCCTCAATGACCTCAACAAGTTCAGCCAGTGATTTCTTACCAAAATTGCGGAACTTGAGCAGATCTTGCTCGTCACGTTCAACTAACTCACCAATTGTGTCAATATTAGCTGATTTGAGGCAGTTGTAGGATCTTACACTTAAATTCAGATCTTCGATGCTGGTTTTGAGCAGATTAGTGATACGCTGCTTCTCTGCATCGACCTCTTCTTCTTCTTGAGTGAAGGGTTCTTCAATTTTTTCAGTAATAAACCGCTCAATGTGCTCACTCAATATCTTTCCTCCAATGGTAAGAGCCTCTTTTGCATTGATTGAGCCATCAGTAGTTACGTTCATAATCAATTTTTCATAATCGGTCCGTTGTCCCACACGCACGTTTTCCACATCAAACTGTACCTGCTTAATTGGGGTATATATAGCGTCGATCGGGATAAGGCTTACATCATCTTCACTGTCAACATTTTGCTCTTCCGAAGGAACATAACCACGTCCACGACCTACCCTCAGTTCAACTTCCAGATCAGCATCTTCAGCACAGTGGGCAATTACCTGATCAGGATTAAGAACATCAAAATCTGCAGTAGCGTCGTCAATATCCTCGGCAGTAAAAACACCTTCTCCACTTTTTGAGATATGGATTACGCCACTGTTCTCCTCAACAGATTTGAAGCGAACCTCTTTAAGATTAAGGATGATTTCATAAACATCCTCTTTAACGCCCTGGATACTGGAGTATTCATGTTCTACTCCATTGATCTTAACAGCGTTAATAGCAATACCCGGTAACGAGGACAGAAGAATACGACGAAATGAATTGCCTATTGTAACACCAAATCCTCGTTCAAGCGGCTGAAGAATAAATGTGCCAAAAGTATCTTTAGACTCTTCAACCTCGAGGGCTTCTGGCATTTGAATACTATAATTACTCATAATAAGTTCAATACTTTAAATTTTTACAAAATTTACTTCGAGTAAAGCTCAACGATAAGCTGTACGTTAATATTCTCAGGTATTTCTTCAAGAGAAGGATAGTTCAAAAACTTACCTGATTTTGCTTTTTTATCAATTTCCAACCATTTGTACTTACTAGTTGGACTATGTGCAAGAGACTCTTCAATAACTTCAAGATTCCTTGACTTAGGCCGAACTGATACCACATCGCCTGGCCTCATTTGATATGAAGGAATATTGACGAGTTCCCCATTCACAGCAATATGCTTATGACTAACCAATTGCCGTGCCTGGCGACGTGTTCTTGCTATTCCCAACCGATAAACAGTATTATCAAGTCGGCCTTCCAGGTACTGAAGCAAAATTTCACCGGTTACACCATCTTTGGCATTTGCTTTCTCAAAAAGATTGGAGAACTGTTTCTCCAACAAACCATAGGTATATTTGGCTTTTTGCTTCTCTTCAAGCTGGATTGCGTATTCCGATTTACGAGAGTATCGTGAACGTCCATGTTCACCAGGTCCATAAGGTTTTCTTTCCAGCGCTTTGCTGGGTCCGAAAATAGGCTCTCGGAAACGTCTTGCTTTCTTTTGTTTAGGACCTCTGTAACGTGCCATAAATTTTATCCGTAACTATATTTATCAATTAAACTCTTCGACGTTTGGGAGGACGACATCCATTGTGGGGAATTGGAGTCCGATCTTTGATAGTGGTAATCTCCAAACCACTGGTCGCCAATGCTCGTATAGCAGATTCACGCCCTGAACCAGGTCCCTTCACAAAAACTTCTACTCTTCTCAGCCCCATTTCATAAGCTGCAGTGGCTGCAGTTTCAGCACTAAGTTGTGCCGCATAAGGAGTATTTTTGCGAGATCCTTTAAATCCTTCTTTACCGGCAGATGACCATGACAGCGCATTACCATCTGCATCGGTAACAGTCACAATAACATTATTGAAAGTAGCCTTTATGAAGGCCATTCCATTGGGGTCAGAGATCTGCTTTTTTCGTTTCTTCTTACCTGCTGAAGGTCGTTTTTTTCGCTTTGCCATATTTAGACTATTAGTGTATTACTTACTGCTTTGGAGCTGTTTTCTTACCTGGAACGGTTCTTCGTTTACCCTTGCGTGTACGAGCATTCGTTTGGGTACGCTGGCCCCGCACGGGAAGCCCCTTGCGATGGCGGCTTCCTCGATAGGACCCAATTTCAATTAATCGACGAATATTTTGGTTAACTTCGGTACGTAGTGCACCTTCTACCTTGTATTCGTTATCGATTTTCTTCCGCAGTTCGGCTACTTGTTCATCGGTCCAATCCTTTACTTTTGTTTTTCGGTCGATCTCAAGCTCATCCAAAATACTCTGAGCTGTTGAACGGCCGATACCATAAATATAGGTCAGACCTATTTCGCCGTGCTTCTCCTTCGGTAAGTCAATTCCAGCAATTCGTGCCATAAAACTTATCTCGTTTTATCCTTGCCGTTGCTTGTGGCGAGGATTTTTCTTGTTAATTACATATACACGACCATTTCTACGTACAATCTTGTCGTCTGGACTTCGCTTTTTTACTGAGGACTTCGTCTTCATTGTATTGACTATCAGTTTTAATTCAACTTCTACTTATATCGATACGTAATACGACCTTTTGAAAGATCGTATGGTGACATTTCCACAGCGACACGATCGCCGGGAAGAATTTTTATATAGTGCATTCTCATTTTGCCTGAAACATGAGCCAAAATCTCATGTCCATTGTCCAGTTCCACTCGGAACTGAGCATTCGGCAGAGCTTCAATAATTTCTCCGTCTTGTTTAATCGGCTCTTCTTTAGCCATGAATTCCTACTGGTATTCGGTTTTTGGTTATCTCTCTAATATAATCAAACGTACTTAAAATTTCAGCCTTTCCTTCACGAACAACAATATCATGTTCATAGTGGGCCGACTTGGTACCATCAGCTGTTTTAACGGTCCAGCCATCATCCAACGTCTTCACTTTCCAATCGCCCATCGCAACCATTGGCTCTATAGCCAATGTCATTCCTGAGCGTAGCCGTTCTCCGCGACCCGGTTTCCCAAAATTAGGTACGGATGGATCTTCATGTAAAGATTTTCCGAGTCCATGGCCTACAAGGTCACGAATAACGCCATACTCTTCAGCTTCACAGTGAGACTGTACAGCATTGGAAATATCTCCAATTTTATTTCCATGCTGTGCTTGCTCAATGCCTTTGTACAGCGATTCAAGGGTAACCCTCAATAAATTCAAAGTCTCTTCATCACAATCTCCGACTGCGAAAGTATATGCGTGATCTCCAAAAAAACCGTTCTTCTCTACTCCACAATCGATGGAGACAATATCTCCTTCATTTAACATGCGAGATTCACTTGGAATTCCATGTACAACTTCATCATTTATGGAGATACACAATACAGCGGGGAACTCATTCCCTTTCGGTCCATATCCCTTAAAGGCCGGACGTCCATTGTTTTCCTTTATAAAATCTTCGGCGATCCGATCAAGCTTCGCTGTACTTACGCCTGGTTCCAGATGCTTGGCAACTTCTGCCAGTGTGCGAGAAACCAGCTGTGCGCTTTCACGCATTTTCTCGATTTCGGATTCGCTCTTAAGGAATATCATCCCGCCCTGCGTCTACCTTTGATCTTGCCGGATTTCATAAACCCATCGTAATGACGCATCATCAGATGGCTCTCTATTTGCTGTAAGGTATCTATTGCAACACCTACAATAATCAACAAACTGGTTCCGCCATAGAACATTGCAAAACCGGGTGTTACCCCTAGTCGGGCAGCAAATGCAGGCATAATTGCGATGAATCCCAAAAAGATCGCTCCGGGCAGCGTTACCTTCGTCAAAATATTATCAATGAACTCAACAGTCTGCTTCCCAGGACGCACTCCCGGAATAAAACCACCCTGCCGTTTCATCGTATCTGCCATTTCACGCGGATTCACCGAGATGGCGGTATAGAAGTATGTAAAGAACACACAAATGATAAAGAAAATAATCGAGTACGTAACCCCGGTAAAGTCAGATGACCATGCTGTTAACATCTGCACAGTGGCATTATTAGGGAAAAAGGTGCCGATCGTACTAGGGATAAACATGATTGATTGCGCAAAAATGATAGGCATCACACCTGCCGCATTCACTTTCAGTGGCAGGTATTGGGTTGTTCCTCCATAAACCTTCCTTCCCACCACACGTTTAGCGTATTGAACCGGAATTTTGCGTACCCCTTGAGTCAACAGTACACAGAATGCAATTACAAGGAGCAACGCTGCAATTTCAACTATGAAAATGATAAGGTTACTTTTGGTCGTAAACTCATTGATCAAATTTGTAGGTAATGCAGCTATAATACCAATCATAATGAGAATCGAAATACCATTTCCAATCCCACGGTCGGAGATGCGTTCGCCCAGCCACATAACAAATGTAGTCCCTGCTGTAAGTATAATCATTGAAGTAAGCACAAATGTAACATTGCTTACGACTATGGCATCGGGGGATGTGGCCATTAAGTTTATTGAAAACCCTATGGACTGGACCATTGTAATACCTACGGTACCATAACGGGTAAGCCGGTTGATCTTCCGACGCCCGTCCTCACCCTCACGTTGTAGCTTTTGGAAATACGGAACAACCGCCCCCATCAACTGAATAATAATTGCAGCAGTAATGTAGGGCATGATTCCAAGAGCAAATACACCAGCCCTGGCAAAAGCGCCGCCTACGAACATGTCGAACAAACCAAGCAGACTGGAGGCGTTCCCCGTTTGTTGGGTTAGCTGTGATGCATCAATTCCCGGAAGAGTTACATAACTTCCAATTCGATACACCATAAGAACTCCGAGTACGTAAAGTATACGCTCTCGCAGATCTTCGATCTTAAATATATTTCGAAAGTTTTCGACTATGCTCATTAGCTGCTGTGGCTATGAAAATTAATTAGTTTTCAACGATCGTAACGGTTCCGCCGGCATCTTCAATCTTCTTCCTGGCAGATTTACTGGCAGCGTGCACTTCGATATCCACCTTGGTTTCTATCTCTCCGCGTCCCAGCAATTTGATAAGGTCACCCTTGCCGATTATACCTGCTGATCGCAGATCTTCAATAGTAATCTCATTCTTGAGCTTACCCAATCCAATAAAACCATCCAGGGTATCAACATTGATTACTTCGTATTCGGTACGGAAAGGATTATTAAATCCCCATTTTGGAACTCGGCGCTGCAATGGCATCTGGCCGCCTTCAAACCAAAACTTCTCTTTGTATCCTGTACGAGACTTTTGTCCTTTATGGCCCCTTCCAACAGTATGTCCACCGCGACCAGATCCCTGGCCTCTACCTATACGCTTTTTCTTCTTTTTGTTAGGCTCCGGTGCTTTAAGATTGCTTAGATCCATGATACTACAGTAATTAAATTCTTTTGGTTTATCCTTCGAATACCTTTTCCAGTGAAACACCTCGCCGCTGCGCCACTTCTACCGGGTCGACCAATCCTTTCAAGGCGTTATATGTTGCCTTCACCATGTTATGGGGATTCGATGATCCGATCGATTTTGTTAGGATGTTATTCACACCGGCGATATCCAACAGGGCCTTAACCGGTCCCCCGGCAATTACTCCCGTACCTTCGGATGCCGGACGTAACAACACCTCTCCAGCTCCCTCTTTACCAGTAATAGTATGGTAAATACTGCCAGTTCTGGTCATGGGTACTTTAATGAGATTCTTCTTGGCGTTATCAAAGCCTTTCTGGATTGCATCAGAAACCTCATTAGCTTTACCGAGGCCATGGCCCACAACACCATCTTTATTACCTACCACTACAATAGCATTAAAGCTGAACCGGCGTCCACCTTTCACAACTTTGGAGACACGGTTGATGTGTACCAGCTTCTCTTCAAGATTCAGATTAGCCGGGTTAATATTATGTCGTTTTTTAATCTTCTTTGGCATAATGATAAATCCTTTTTAAAAGTCTAAACCTGCTTCTCGTGCACCTTCAGCCAATTCTTTGATCACACCGTGGTACTTATATCCACTGCGATCAAAAACGGCTTTATCGATACCTTTGTCCTGGGCAAGTTTTGCCAGATGTTCTCCAACAACTTTCGCGCCTTCAGATTTCGTTTTGTCTTTCACATCCAGCTCTGTGCTTTTCGTAGAAGAAGCAACGAGCGTATGGCCAGCAAGATCATCGACCAGCTGGGCATATACATGCTTGCTACTTTTGTAGATGCTTAAACGTGGTCGTTCTGAAGTTCCACGAATTGTCGATCGAATACGACGACGTATCTTATTACGACGTTTTGTCTTTTTCTTATTCTTATCCATCGTTCAATTTCTATGATGCACTTTTAGCAGCAGATTTACCAGCCTTGCGACGTACCCACTCGTCCACATAACGGACTCCTTTACCTTTATATGGCTCAGGTGGACGTAGTGACCGTATCTTAGCTGATACCTGACCTACAAGTTCTTTGTTAATTCCAGAAACAATGATTATTGGATTCTTTTTTGTTTTGGTATCCACTTCAATATCGATACCATCCGGGGGAACAAAATATATAGGATGTGAAAATCCCAGGGTAAGTTCCAGAACGCCATTATTATAAGCGGCCCGGTATCCAACACCAATAATCTCAAGTTTTTTCTGATATCCTTCGGTAACTCCGGTTATCATATTGTCGATCAGTGAACGGTATAGACCATGCATTGACCGAACCTCCTTTGACTCGGAGTTACGTGTGACGATTATTTCATCGTCCTGTTTTTCCACATTAATGCTGGGGTCTACTTTGACAGAATCACTGCCCTTTTGACCTTTTATGGTTACAACATTGTCGGCATTAATGCTGAATTCAACATTATCTTTTAATGAAATCGGTTGTTGTCCGATACGTGACATAGCGCTTCAAACTTTATTGATTAATAGACTGAGCAGAGAACTTCGCCGCCTACATGCAATTTACGAGCTTCCTTGTCGGTCATGACCCCTCGCGAGGTTGACAGTATTACCACTCCCAAGCCATTCAATGATCTCGGAATAGTGTCAGCGTCAGTATATCGGCGAAGACCCGGTTTGGATATTCGCTTCATATTTTTAATAACCGGCTGACCGTAAGGATCATACTTCAGGAAAAGCCTTAACAGGCCCTGCTTACCGTCATCAATGTTAATGTATTTCTGTATATATCCTTTATCCAAAAGGATTTTTGTGATCGCACGCTTCAGTTTAGATGCGGGGATGTCTACGCGACGGTGCCCGGCCTGCTGAGCGTTACGTATACGTGCTAAATAATCTGCTACTGGATCAGACATAAATTTCTAAATTACTGTGTTACCAACTTGCCTTTCGTACACCAGGTATCTTGCCGTCTAAGGCTAACTCACGAAACTTAATGCGTGAGATACCATATTTGCGAATAAACCCGCGCGAACGTCCCGTTAAACTGCAACGGTTGTTCTGCCGCGTAGGGCTAGAGTTTCGGGGAAGTTTTTGCAGTTCCTCCCATTTACCCTCTTCCTTAAGTTTTTCTCGTTTATCTTTATACTTCTCGTAAAGTTCTTTCCGCTTCTTATTACGAGCTATCCAAGCTTGTTTAGCCATAATATTAGGATGCTTTTAGATTTAATTTCGTTTTACAAAGGGCATTCCGAGAGCTTTCAATAGTGCATAAGCCTCTTCATCGGTCTCAGCGGTCGTTACAAAGGTAATGTCCAACCCGTGTACATTATCTACATCATCAGTATTAATTTCAGGAAATATGGTGTGTTCCTTAATACCGAGGGTATAATTACCCCGACCGTCAAAACTCTTGTCAGGAATTCCCTGAAAGTCGCGTGTTCTTGGCAGTGCCAAATTTATAAGCCGATCAATAAATTCATACATGATCCGCTTTCTCAGGGTAACTTTACACCCAATTGGCATACCTTGCCGAAGTTTAAAATTGGAAATTGATTTTTTTGATCGGGTCTTGATTGGTTGTTGACCGGTAATCCTCGCAACGTTGTTAGCAACTGTTTCCAGAGCTTTCTCATTTTCAACTGCCTGACCAACACCGGAATTAACCACAACTTTCACGACTCTGGGTACTGCCATAACATTATCGTACCCAAAATCTTCCTTCAATTTCGGAACAATTTCTTCTTTGTATACAGTATGTAATCTTGCTTCAGCCATTACTTTCTAAAACTCTTAATTGTCTATGATTTCGCCACTGGTTTTTGCATATCGAACCCAACGTCCACCGCCATCTTCTTCAATGCGCTTGCGACCGATGCGCGTGGGCTCACCTGAGTTGGGATCTATTACCATCACATTTGAAATGTGGATAGGTGCTTCCCGTTCAATACGTCCACCCTGTGGGTTTTGCTGACTGGGCTTATCGTGGTGAATCCGCATGTTAATTCCCTCCACAAGAACTCGATCCTTTTTGGGGAATACTGCTAACACACGTCCTTCTTTACCCTTGTCGTTACCGGCGATAACTTTAACATCATCGCCTTTTTTAACATGTAATTTTTTATTTCTTCTGATAGCCATGGTTAAACAAGTTTTTAAAGTACTTCAGGAGCAAGTGATACGATACGCATGAAATTGCGTTCTCGAAGTTCGCGGGCAACAGGCCCAAAAATTCGGGTACCCACGGGTTCATTCTCCTTATTTATAATAACGGCGGCATTCTCATCAAAACGGATGTAGCTACCGTCTCGTCTTCGTAGTTCCTTTTTTGTGCGTACAACAACAGCCGTAACGACCTCTCCCTTTTTAACATTTCCTCCGGGGATAGCATTTTTAACGGAGCATGAAATCAAATCTCCAACCCTGGCATATCGTTTACGGGAGTCGCCAAGAACTTTAATACACTGTAGCTTTCTGGCGCCGCTGTTGTCGGCTACATTTAATACTGTTTGAATCTGTACCATCGTTGCTTCCTAGAAAATATTTTATCGCTGATTAAGCAAGTTTTCGTTATACAAATCATTGTTTCTGAACAATATTCTGCTTATTCAGACCAATCAGTTCAACCTGTAGTTTATTTAGCGCGTTCCAGAATTTTTACTAAGCGCCAAGTTTTACGTTTCGAAAGTGGGCGGGTAGACATAATGTGAACCTTATCGCCTACATTCGCATCGTTTTCTTCATCATGTGCCATATACTTCGTCGTTTTGGTGATGTACTTCCCATAAATAGGATGCTTCACCTGACGATCGACGGCAACCGTAATACTTTTATCCATACTGTCGCTTACAACGCGACCGGTACGTTCTCTTCTTTGTGCTCGTTCAGTCTGTGCCATAAATCTTTTTTTCCTTACTCAGTATCTTCTGATCGGGATTCTTCATTTTCCATTTCATGAATGACCGTTTTTAACCGGGCTATTTCCCGCTTGGTCATTCGAATTCGTGCCGGGTTCTCAAGCTGCCCTGCAACTGCTTTATTAAACTGCATATCTTTCAGAGCTTCCTGCTCATCCTGCAGACGAGCCTTGAGTTCCGCCACAGTCAAATCTCTCATTTCGTGTGCTTTCATCTCAGTACAATCCTTTTGATTAAGGTCCGTCGTAGTCTCGACGAACAATAAATTTTGTTTTTATAGGAAGTTTATGAGAAGCTCTGCGCATCGCCTCGCGTGCTTGTGCTTCAGGTACTCCTGCAATTTCAAAAAGTATGCGTCCCGGCTTTACAACCGCAACATATTTTTCGATCGCTCCCTTACCTTTACCCATCCGGGTTTCGGCAGGTTGCGCCGTCTTTGGCATATCCGGGAAAATTCGAATCCATGTTTGTCCATCACGCTGCAGTGTACGTGCAATGGTAATACGGCAGGATTCTATTTGACGCGAGGTGATATATTTGGGTTCTAAAGCTTTAAGCCCAAAATCACCAAACGCCAGCGTGTGTCCGCGTTGTGCAGTTCCTTTGAGGCTCCTGCGATGTTGTCGGCGGCGTCTTACCTGTTTTGGTTCTAACATGACTCTGACCTATGATAAATTCCTAGTTATTGCTTCTGCTTCGTCGACGACTACGTCGTGAACGGCGTTTACCTCCACCACGGCGTGAGCGCGACTTCTGTTCCTGCTGTTCATGTGCATCACCAGGTGTTAATTCAATATCACCCAGTATTTCTCCTTTAAAAATCCAAACAGTAACCCCTATGGAACCATAAATAGTGTTAGCGGTTGCTTTATGATAATCGATATCTGCGCGAAGCGTATGCAGGGGAATTCGGCCCTCTTTGTACTGTTCTGTACGAGCCATTTCAGCACCTCCAAGTCGGCCGGCACAACGAATCTTAATTCCTTCAGCTCCCATACGCATGGCTGAAGAGATAGCCGTTTTCATGGCACGCCGAAATGAAATTCGAGCCTCCAGCTGCTGTGCAATATTCTGAGCAACCAAACTTGCATCGGTTTCAGGCCGTTTAATTTCACTTACATTTATCTGAACTTCCTTATTGGTGATTGCCTTCAACTCTTCGCGGAGTAATTCAATTTGCTCTCCTCCTTTACCAATAATTACACCGGGCCTGCTTGTTTTGAGTGTAAGAAGAATTCGTTTAGGAGTACGCTCGATGATAACTCGTGACAGTCCTCCATTACGCAATCGCGTATGCAAGTACTCACGCAGCTTCGTGTCTTCATATAGTATTTCCGGCTCATTCTCTTCGGAATACCAGTTGGAATCCCAACCGCGTATTATTCCAAGCCGTAAACCTACTGGATGTGTTTTTTGTCCCAATGTATTTCCTGTCTTTATTCGTTAATCAATTCTTCTTCTTTCTGTGCAACAACCACGGTGATGTGACTCATGCGCTTTCGTATCTGGTGCGCTCGCCCCATCGGTGCCGGTTGGATGCGCTTCAATGTCGGACCTTCATTGACATAAATCTCTTTAATGTACAACTCATTGTTTTCAGGACGTACTTCCTGAAATTTATCCCGAGCATTAGCTGCAGCAGACTTTATCACTTTTGCTACATGAGAAGCAGAAGCCTTTTTAATAAATTCAAGTTTTTTCAATGCTTTAGCTACATTCTCACCACGAACGGCATCAACAACCAACCGTACTTTTCGCGGTGATTTGCGCAAGTACTTCTGAATTGCCCGAGCTTCAATTTTAGTTTCTTCGGCCATTGTATAATCCTATCGTTTAACTACTTTTTCTGCTTTCTTGACCGGATGTCCCCGGAATGTTCGGGTAGGTGCAAACTCACCTAACTTGTGCCCTACCATATTGTCAGTAACATAAACTGGTATAAACTGTTTACCATTGTGCACAGCAAATGTTAATCCCACAAAATCCGGGGTAATCATTGAACTTCGCGACCAGGTTTTGATGACCTTTTTTTTGCCGCTATCGTTCATCTCATCTACTTTCCGCTGTAGCTTGTAATAAACGTAAGGTCCTTTGCGTAGTGATCTAGGCATAATTCAATTATTATCGCTTATTCTTAGATTTCTTTCGGCTTCTAACAATGTATCGGTCTGACAGCTTCCGTCGTTTACGTGTTTTTTTACCTTTGGAAGACTGGCCCCAAGGTGACCGCGGATGTCCACCGGATGCTTTCCCTTCTCCACCGCCCATTGGGTGATCAATCGGGTTCATTGCAACACCACGTGTATGAGGACGCTTGCCTTTCCATCGATTCCGTCCTGCTTTACCCATCGTGGCATTAAAGTGATCAGGATTACTTGTGGATCCAACAGTAGCCAGACATCTGCCGAGTATCATTCGAACCTCACCAGAAGGTAACTTAACCGTAACATACCGGTCTGTTTTTGCTACCATTTGCGCCTGAGTTCCTGCACTTCTGCATAATTGCCCCCCCTGTCCCTGGTGTAGTTCAATATTGTAGATAAACGTACCAGGAGGCATATTTCTCATTGGCAGGGCATTACCTACATCTGGCTCTACGTTTTCGCCACTTATAATTGTTTGTCCGACCTCCAGTTTTTGAGGAGCTATGATATAACGCTTCTCTCCATCAGCATAGGCCACGAGTGCAATACGTGCTGACCGGTTCGGATCGTACTCAATTGTCTGAACTTTAGCAGGGACATCAAATTTATCGCGCTTAAAATCGATCTGTCGATAACGACGCTTATGTCCCCCGCCCCGATGGCGTGAGGTCATGCGTCCCTGTTTATTACGGCCACCACTTTGCTTTTTACCTTTTACAAGGCGTTTGACCGTGGGCTTACTCACCGTGATATCATCAAACACAGGAGCAATCCGGTGCCGGGTAGCTGGAGTGTTCGGTTTTATTTTCTTATTAGGCATTGATCTGTGCTATCTTAAATTTCGCTGAAAAAGTCGATTTCGCCTTCTTTTAGTGTAACAATAGCTTTCTTCCAAACTTTTGAACGGCCTTCAACATAACCGCTGCGTGTAAAACGCCCTTTAGGCTTCGAAGGCATAATCATTGTATTTATCTTTCCTACTTTTACCTCAGGATATCGGTCCTCAACAGCTCGTTTGATATCACTTTTGCTGGCATATTTATCCACGACAAAAGCATATTTACCGTCGAACTGATCCTTGGTGGATTTTTCGGTGATATAAGGTTTTTTCAATACGTCTTTCATGCTGCAGCCTCCTCACTTACTGTCGGTTCAACCGATTCTTGCAATTTTTCTACTGCACTTTCCTGAACGACCAACACATCAGCATACATAATCTGATAAGTAGTTGGTTTTTCAGCTTCAAGCACTTCCACTTCTGGAATATTCCGTGCAGATTTAAACAGATTAATATCAGTTTCCGGAGTCAGAATAAGCACCTTTTGACCATCAAGCTCAAGTGCTGAAATCAAATCGGCCACTCTGCGGGTTTTCGGCTCATCAAACTCAACATCTTCAATAACCCGTATAGCATCATCCGAGGCTTTATACGTCAAAGCTGACTTACGGGCCAACCGGCGCATCTTTTTAGTCATCTTTACCTCGTAATTACGAGACTTGGGACCAAAAACAGTTCCGCCGCCCTTTAGAAGAGGGGAACGGATAGACCCGCGACGAGCCATACCGG
>JBEPXS010000039.1:0-14040 GCA_041641755.1 Balneolaceae bacterium | reverse complement strand
ATTAGCTAAAATTTACGAAGTTCCTTACCGGGATCAATTCCAACAGGCAAAAGCTCAGCTCGAACAAAACAGGGCAGCTTATGTACGTGATAGTCTCCAGTTCCAGCGGCAACAGGAATTATACAGGAAAGATCTCATTAGTTCCACGGAGTATGACAATGCAAGGGCTACCTTCCAAAATAGTAAAGCTCAATTCCAGGCCTCACGTGCGAACCTAACCCAAAGCCGGGAAAACCTAAAAAACACCGATATCACATCACCGGTGTATGGTGTCGTACTTACCCGAAATGTTTCGGAGGGTGACCTTGCAAACACCGGCCAGAGCGCCTATGAAATAGCCAATCTAACTGGTTACCAATGCCGGGTTTACCTGCCATTTGAAGAGTGGAGAAACGCAAAGATCGGGCAACCGGTGAATTTCCGTGTTTCAAATTATCCGGAAGTGACAGGAGAAGGCAGAGTTTCGCAAATCAGTCCAAGGCTTGATCCCTCAACAGGACTGGGAGAAGTGGTAATCAGTCTTACCGAGCAGGGTCAAAATATTTATCAGGGTGTGCTCGTACAAGCGATTATTAATGTAGAAACCCACGAAAATGCTGTCGTAATTCCCCGTGCAGCTCTTGTCGAAAATGTACAAACCCTTATTGAACCAGAATCCAACACCATCCAACTTCAGCGCAGTTATTCCGCTTTTGTGGTACAGGGAGACAGCCTTGCCACACGCAAAGAACTTAAGCTTGGTATTGAACAGGGAGATAAAATTGAGATTCTTGAGGGCCTTCAGCCCGGCGATGAAATTGTGATAACCGGCCAAAACAGCCTTGACGACAGCACGAAAGTACGAGTGGCGGGTCAACAAGACTTTCAGGAACCCGACGAAATTCCAATCGAGAGACCGGATGGGCAACAGGCCTCCCCGGACACCGGCTCAACGTCATCCTAATCAAATATAAGATCACTCATATATGAAAGCGTTAGCCAGAAAAGCGGTTGAGCGGCCGGTCACCTTTTTCATGACCAGCCTGATTGTGATCGGATTTGGATTGTTTGGGTTGTCCAACCTGCGGCTGAACCTGTACCCTGACGTCTCCTTCCCTACTATCACGGTTTATACTACATACGAAGGAGTTGCTCCTGAAGATATTGAAACCCTTATAACCCGCCCTATCGAAGAAGCTGTTGGAAGTATCAGCGGAGTAAGACGGGTCCGATCAATCTCCAATCAGGGAGCCTCGGTCGTTAAACTTAAATTTAACTGGGGCACAGATCTGTATGTAGCCGAATCAGACGTACGCAAGGAACTAGATTTTGTACGCCGTACCATACCGGACGATGCCGAACAGCCGATCGTGTTCTCCTATGATCCCAACCAGGAGCCGATCATCGTACTTACACTAACCTCCGACATCCGGAGTCCTCGCGAGATCCGAACTGTTGCCAAACAGCGGCTCGAACAGCGATTGGAGCGTATTCCCGGGGTGGCATCCAGTGAAACCTCTGGTGGATATGAACGACAGATTAATATCGATGTAAGCAACGAGCAGATGCGCTCGTATGATCTCAGCATCTCCACGATTGCCAGCACCCTGCAACAGGAGAATATACAGGTACCGGCAGGTGAACTGGTTGAAGGTCGAACGATCTACTCACTCCGGACCCTGGGTGAGTTTGAAAATGTAGAGCAGATCCGAAATACCATCATCGCCGTCCGCAACGGTGAACCGCTGCGTCTTGCGGATGTGGCCCGGGTAGAGGACGGGGTAGCCCAGCCAATCGGTAATGTGCATGTTGACAGACAGGATGGCGTCATCATCAATGTATATCGTCAGAGTGATGCTAATGTCGTTACTACAGCGAATTCGGTGGTCGATAACCTGGACAATCTGGAGGAAATGCTTCCAGGTGATATTAAAATAGATGTACTGACCAACGAAGCAGATTTTATCGAAATGTCGATCGATAACCTGCTGTGGACCGGCTTACAGGCAGTTATTCTGGTAGTTCTTATTCTACTGGCCTTTCTACACAGCGGACGTTCTGCGTTGATTATTGCCATCTCAATACCGGTATCTATTATCTCAACTTTCAGCATTATGGATTGGGCCGATCTGAGCCTGAACATCATCTCCCTTTCCGGGTTAACCCTGGCGGTCGGTATGGTGGTGGATGATGCTGTCGTAGTTCTTGAAAATATTTTTCGTTTTAAAGAAGAGGGTCACTCACGTGATGAAGCTTCTGTGTTCGGTGCCCAGGAAGTTGCCGTACCTGTGGTCATATCAACCTTGACTACACTAGTGGTATTTATTCCTATACTGTTTGTACCCGGCATCGCGGGCTTCCTGTTTCGTGATCTGGCACTGACGATCTCTTTCGCACTATCGGTTTCATCGCTCGTTGCACTTTCACTGATCCCGATGATGAGTTCTCAAATATTAGAGACTGATAAGGAGGAAGAGGAAGATGCCCGAACCTACCTGAGAAAGTTGCTGGACTGGAGTCGTGGTAATGTATACAAACGGATTGCAGCTTCTCCCCTCCTTCTGCTTGGTGCAATGATCTATCCGATTTATCTGGCAGCTAAGTTTTTGGGAAATACGATCGGATCATTCTTCTCAAAAAAAGTTGGTCCTGCAATTGGTAATTTTCTGACTCGGCTGGAAGACAGATATGAAAATATCCTGGATCGACTCCTGGACCGAAGTGGGTTGGTGATTACCTCTGCAGTGTTGCTCTTTCTGCTTACACTGCCAATATTTACTCTGTTGGGCGGTGAATTCTTCCCAAAGGTAGATGACAACGCCTTCATCCTCGATGTACAGCGGGAGCCTGGAGTCAGCTTACTCGAGTTGGAGCGCACCATCTCACAAGTAGAATCTATCATAGACAGGGAGGTACCCGAAGCCCGGTTGGTTGTTTCTGATTTCGGAGACAAGGAAGGAATTGAAGGTGCAGACAATCCCGGAGGCTACCAAGGTACGGTTCGGGTTGAGCTGGTACCACAGGATCAACGCAGCCGAAGCGAACAAGAAATAACGGCCACCTTACTGGTAGAGTTGGAAATTGTGCCCGGTGCCGAAATCAAGGAGGTCCAAAAAGATCCGTTGAGTCCGGAAGGAGAAAACGGATTGATTGTTCAAATCTATGGATATGAACCCTCAACCAAGGAGAATCTTGCGGACGGGGTCAAAAAAAGGCTGAACGATATAGAGGGTATTGTAAATGTATTCAGTACTTCTGACCAGGGGCGCCCGGAGCTTCGCGTTACAATGGACCGTGAGCGAATCTCCCGTATTGGAATGAATACCTCACAAGTAGCCACGGCAATCAGTAATGCGGTGCAGGGTAACCTGGCGACAACTTATGTGGACCAGGGTATTGAGTTTGAAGTACGTGTACAGCTGAAAGAGACTGACAAGGCTTCGGTTACCGATCTGCGTAACCTGCAGGTACAATCTCCCGAAGGTAACTGGATCCCTCTCGCAAATCTGGCCCGCATCGAACGGTTTAGTGGTCCAACAAACATTCTCCGTATCAACCAGGAGCGCGTGACTGAAGTGACTGCCGACCTCTCCGGCATCGACATGAAAACGGCAACCTCACGCACCACGGAACAGCTTGCCAATATTGACTGGCCAGAGGGATATCGATACCAGATTGCAGGTTCGGCTGAAGATCAACAGGCTTCTTTCAACTACCTGCTCCTTGCATTTATCATTGCGGGTATCCTCACCTATATGGTGATGGCTTCCCAGTTCGAAAGTCTTGTAGAGCCGTTCATCATCATCCTGACGATACCACTTGCACTAACCGGTGTGCTGTTGGTACTGTGGATCACAGGCACTTCAATCAGTGTTACATCTATGGTGGGTTTAATCCTGCTATCCGGTATAGTGGTCAATAACGGAATTGTAATGATCGATTATATAAAAATACTTCAGGCCCGGAAAATGTCTCGTCATGAGGCTATTGTGACCGGCGCCACACGGAGGCTACGACCGATCCTGATGACAGCACTGACTACCATCCTGTCGATGGTACCACTGGCACTAGAGCTCGGATCGGGTTCCGAAACATGGAGTCCGATGGCGCGAACCGTTATAGGTGGGCTTGCCATGTCTACCCTGCTGATGCTTTTTGTGGTGCCGTGCCTGTATAACCTTATAAACAGTATGATCGAACAACTGGGCTTTGATGCGGTTCACAAAGAAGATCCGTTGCTGGAATCTCAAACAACGTAAGAGAACAGTACGATGAAAAAATTCACCATTGCTGGCAGAGTTCTAAACCGGCCAATCACCGTTATTATGATCACATTGGTGGTCATAGGGTTCGGTGCATTTTCACTGTCCAATCTGAAAGTAACACTCTATCCTTCTTTCAATATTCCGATTCTGGCAGTACAGACAGGTTATAGTAATGTAGCTCCGGAAGATATGCAGAAGCTTGTAGTAGAACCTATTGAAGGAGCCATCTCTTCCATTGAAGGTATTGACGAGATGGAAGCAAACGTCAGCAAGGGTAGTGCTTTCATCATACTCAGTCTTAAAAACGGAATTAATATCCGCAATACCGAGCTAAAAGTTAGAGAGGCAATAGCCCGAATACGAAATGAACTTCCCGCCGAGGCTACCGAACCGGTGATCTTTCAGTTCGATCCGGAAAACTTCCCGATTATGAGACTCAGTCTTGAAACCGAAAACCGGGGGCTCGATGATCTTCGGCGGATTGGAGTTGAATTTATTGAACCTCGAATAGAAAGGCTTGAGGGGGTAGCTTCAGCAGATACACGGGGCGGGCTCGAACGCAAAGTTTTTGTCAATGTAGATCCGATGTCCCTGGCACAACACCGGCTTGTACCCTCTGATATCGAATCGGCCCTCCGATCCAACAACGTTCAAATACCGATGGGAAACATTGTTGCGGGTACCAATAACTACAGTGTTGTCGCCGGATCGATGTATCGGAACGTCGAAGAGATCCGGCAGACTATTATAAAAATGGACAATCGAGGCGTACCCGTAAGAATTAAAGATGTTGCCAGGGTTGAAGACAGTTTTGCCGAGGTCCAGACTCTTGTAGAGATTAATGGCAAAAACAGTGTAACCATCGAAGTCCAAAAAAAATCAGATGCCAATACCCTTGATGTTGCCAACGCGGTTCTTGCTGAACTACCTACTATAAATAGTAACCTGCCGCCGGGAGTCAGCCTGCAGGTACTTACCAATGACGGAGAAAATGTAGAAAATTCCATTTCCAACCTTACACAATCGTCCCTGGCTGCTCTTGTAGTTGTGATCATCGTACTATTGATCTTCATGGGTGGCTGGCGAATCTCCCTGGTTGTTGCTTCCAGTATTCCTGTTTCAGTGACGGCCAGCTTTGCCGCCATGTACGCCGCCGGGTTGACGCTGAATATTTTAACGATCACCGCCCTGGCACTGGCCGTGGGACTACTGGTAGATAATGCCATCGTGGTTTCAGAGAGTATAGCACGAAAATTGGAAGAAAATCTTCCTAAAAAACAGGCTGCACTGGAAGGTACTAACGAAGTAATCGGGGCATTGCTCGGGGCAACACTTACGACGTTGGGCGTTTTCGTACCGATTGTCGGTATCTCTGGTATACAGGGACAATTTTTTGCTGAGTTCGCGCTCACTATCAGTATTGCTATCGCTATCTCATTTATCTCTGCTATCATACTTGTGCCAGTGCTGGCACTCCTCTTGCTGGATAAAAATGAGTTCCAGCGCCACAGTGGTTCTTTCAATGCTATCCACAAACTTGAAGAGTGGTATGCCGACTCCCTGCGGTGGTTGATGTTCCGGAAATGGATGGTGTTTATCTTTGTTATTGGCCTGCTTGGGGGGACCTACGGATTGTATCAGACCATGCAATTCGAATTCATTCCCGAATCAGATTCCGGACAAGTTACAATGAGTATAAATCTGCCCTCCGGTACAAAACTGGTTCGTACGGCACAGGTCATTCGTTCTTTCGGTCAACAGATACAGCAAAAAGAGGAAGTAGAGACGGTTATCACCAACATCGGTCAACGGCGCTTTAACAGCAGCTCCAACATTGGTGAAATTACGGTTAACCTGGTTGACCAAAGTAAGCGGGATATTAGTACCGATGAGTTCTCCGCCCGGTTGCGACGCGAGCTCTCCGCCCCGGGTGTAGAGGTCAATATACGTGGCGGAGGTGGCGGCTTCGGCGGTTTTGGCGGGGGTATCCGCCTGACCCTGGTAGGTCCTGATATCGAGGTACTGCAGGCTATATCTGACAAAATTGAGATGGAGATGCTGGCCGATTCCAACGTCATCTCCGTAGACAACGGGCGCACCGATCCAACCCCCGAAATGCAGTTTCATGTTGACAGACAGCGTATAAGCCGGGTAGGCAGCTCGCTTAACGAAGTTGCCAATTCCCTGAAAACACAAGTACAGGGAACAAGGGTTGGATACCTGCGCCAGGAAGGACGAGAAGTACCCATTGAAGTACGTGCCACAGAAACCGCCCTGACCAGCCGGGAGCAGTTATTTAATTTGGAACTTATTCAGGCAGACAGTCAAAGGGTGCCCGTGGCGGCCCTTGGACATTTTGAAAGCGTAGAAGGAGTAAATGAAATAGAACGGCGCGATCGAGAAACCATACTCGATGTTAACATCGAAGTAGCCGGCAATCCAAACGAATACAGACAAAAAATAATCAACCTGATTCAGCAGGAGGTTGTACTGCCGGAAGGTTACCGATATGAATTTACCGGGGGCACCAGTGATGCCGACGAGGGTACAAATGAAATTTTATGGTCACTGCTTTTTGCCGTTGCACTAACCTACATGATTATGGCCTCCCTTTTTGAAAACTTCCGGGATCCTTTTGTCATATGGTTCTCCATACCGCTCGCTTTCTTCGGTGCGCTGGTCGGCCTTTGGATGTCACTCACTCCGCTCAGCGCCACTGCCTTCATCGGTATGTTTATGCTGGTGGGAATTATTGTGAACAACGGTATTGTACTGGTGGACTACATGCATCTTTATTCCAAAGACAATGCTCAAGCCGGATCCCTGTTCGACAATGTGATAGAAGCGTGCAAACGACGAATGCGTCCTATTTTACTAACAGCTCTCACTACCATATGCTCCATGATACCCCTTTCACTAAGCATCGGGACCGGTGCCGAACTATGGGCTCCATTGGCACGTGCCGTCATCGGTGGCCTCTTTTTCGGATCTATCCTAACACTCTACGTAGTACCGATATTTGTGATGGGTATCAGCAAAAAACGACGGGAGGCGATCAATGCTGAACGGAAATAGACTATTCATAATAAAAACCTAAAAATAGATATAGATTACTTTTCAAATATTCTGTATTAGTGTGACTATCACTCATTTTCATGTTAAAAAGGGAGCGTCATGTTTTATCAAGATCAATTTGAATAGCCTTACCGCGTTGCCCGAAAAAATTTTAAAGATAGATTAGAGTAGTTCAAGAAGAATAAAAGTATATCATAACAATATCTCGTTATAAAAGGCAGTAGTTTTAAAACCGAAGTAAAAACTACTGCCTTATAACCTTTCAAAGATGTCGTTTTTTTTCAATTCAGCCCCTCTGCAATAACATAACTTTGTGGTGCAATCTTAATTTTAACCAACCGATAAAAAGTTATGAACATCAACATAAACGACAACACAGAATTAATTTTCGAAGAAAAAATTCACTTAACCAATATTTCTGAGTATGGAACCAAGTGGAGTGAATTAACGAGTGGTAAAGTGCACCCCGGACCAGAGGGTGTTCGTTTTGATCTTGGATTTGAGGGATTGATACACGGCCCCCAGATAAAAGGTACAATTAAAGGCATAGACTATCTTGAAGTTCGGGCTGATGGCAAATTCATGCTCAACATTCAGGCAGCAATTACCACCGAAGATGGTAAACGTATTGCCGTACATGAAAACGGAATTCTTTATCCCAAAGAAGATGGGATGGCCCATATTCAGCTAAATCTGCAATTTACCACTCATTATCCAGAGTATACCTGGTTGAATAATATTCAGGCTTGGGCAATTTGCGAAGTAGATATGCAACGTGGTGAAGTACAGGTAAAAGCATATAAAGGAAATTTTACATCTGTACCTGAAACTGTTTAACGAAAACCAAAATAATTAAAAAAACTATGAAAAAAGTAAATTTAAAGACTGTAGAATTGACGGAATTTATCGGAAAGGATGATCCCCGACAACACTGTCTATCAACCTTCCCACTGTTTGGAGCACATGGGACAAAATCCACAGCTACTGTCTACTTTGAACTGGAACCTGGTGACTCACTCGGTCGCCACACCGACAGTGCTGAAGAACTTTTACTGGTACTGGAGGGTAACCTAAAAGCTGAAATAGGTAATGATGCCGGTAATCTATCCAAAGGTGAAATCGCTTTGATACCAAAAATGGTACCCCATAACCTGACAAATACAGGAGAGCAAAGAGCACGGGTATTAGGTATCTTCGGGGGAGCCAATCATATTGTTGCAACATTTGAAAAAGCATGGTCGCCCACTAACTCAAATATCGTAGATACATCCCAGTTGGCGGGCTAATTCTTATGCAAGTTTGTTCAACTAAAATAAGACGGGGTAGGATTCCAATTACTATCCCGTCCTTTTAGTTGTCATATAATAAATCAGGTAAAATCAATCATTTATATATATACTATAAATGTCCTTAAATAAAGTATTGTTTAAGCTCTCTAAACCATTAACTGAAAATCATGTCCGTTCAAATAACAGAATTCAAACCCTCCAATGAATTGCAGCCGTTTGTGGAGTTCTTCTGGGAGGGGAAATTCAATATCAACGGAACAAATACCCTGTCCCAACTTGTTGTCCCCAATGGATTTGTAGAGTTGGTAATTCATCCTTCAAATTCTCATTGCTATCTTCCAAATAAAAATGGCTGGTCTTCATCACCTGATTATACAATCATCGGTCTTTACACCAAACCATATGAAGTGCAATTTCCGAAACATGTAAATGTCTTTGGAATTCGTTTTAAGCCCGAAGGCATATACAATCTGTTTGGAATTCCAGCATCGGTATTCTCCGAGCGATACGAAGATATGGAGTTGGTACTTGGGAAAGAATTTCAGGAATATTGTTCAAAGCTAAAAGAATCTTCTGATATTACTGAAAAACTGAATATTACCACAAAATATTTATCTAAAAAGCTGGAAGAGAATCACAGAGACCTAACCTACCTGAACCGGGCGGCCGAAATGATACGCAAATCGGGCGGTTTTGAAAAAGTTGAGACCCTCCCTGACAAGGTGTATATAAGCCTACGCCAACTGGAACGGGAATTTAAGCAAAAAGTAGGAATTACACCCAAACGCTATATGCGTATTTCACGACTTAATGAGGTACACAGAAGATTGGAAGAAGAACAGGAATTAGAACTGACGAATATTGCATTCGCCTGTGGCTACGCCGATCAAGCTCATTTCATTCGAGATTTTAAAAATATAATGGGAGTGAACCCTACTCTTTTTGTTAAAAACAGACACCAGTTTATTGTTAACAATCATCCGGCAAATCCATTAAAAGAATAATCACCAAATATCTTAAACCCATTTAGTCCGGGAGAGTTTTTCTGACCTAATCCATTGTAATATGAAATTGATAGTAATTTACTAATTCGATTACTTCTTTTTTTCGGTTACAACAATATTTCTTGTAACAATTATCACAAAAAACCGTAATACGAGTGTTTTGGCTAATTAAATCTCAAATAAACGACAAATAACTATGAAACAGTTACTTAGCGCATTTGCGATCATATTGCTCTTTTCCGCCTTTACTGTGATGGATTCCGGCATAGAAGGCACGTGGATTGGCAAAGTGCAGGCACCACAGGGAGAGGTCGAAATTACATATAATTTTAATGTTGAGGGAGACACGTTAACCGGTACCGTAGTTGGTGGTATGGGAGAGGTCGAAATTCTTAACGGAGAAGTTGAAGGGGAAGAATTTTCTTTTGATACCAAATTTAACGGTGCAACAATTTCACACGATTGTGTACTTGAAGAAGACAACAAAATAGTCATGGAGTTTACCTTTCAAGGACCGGGAGGGGGAGGACCTCAAGGACCCCAGGAACTCATACTAACACGTGCACCTGATAACGAATAGCTACTTGGGAAACTCAACCAATGATTTAGAGCCTCACCTGTTTACGACCGGTGAGGCTTTCTAAATTTACAAACGGGTAAGCAACTGGATCTTTCTTCAGTTTTGCAATTCTACCTTTTCCTCAAACTGCCATAGCTTCTCTTCAGATAGGGTGCTCGTTTTTTGTAAACAAATCCCGAACATGTTCGGATTGAATAGACGAGTATCCCAAGTCCAGAAAATTCCTGCTTCAAACGGTTTTAAAAGTGGCTAACAAAGAAAACCAACTCCTTTAAACATTGGCGGTAAACGTAACTATCTGGGATCTTATGGTGAGTTTTTTGATATTTCTTTAGTCCGCCTGCCAGTGGATGGTTGTACAAATAATGAACAAGACAAGACAATGAAGCGTCTCAGATTTTAATTTTTGCTTAATCTGTCTTTAGGAGTGTTCATTTTGGCTTAGCCCAAAACGAACCAAAAACCCAAGAAGAATTCAAAACTCAATCGGTTTGACAACGACCGAAGCGCTGAACGCAGGAAAAGCCAATCCGATTTCGGACAGTAAATTCTTCCGGTTTTTCATCCACTGCTATAATCCTGTTGTATGGTAGGGACTTTTCGCGGTAAAAAAGTTTAGATTCAACATAATGGCACAAATTCGGGATCCGAGGAATCGCGGGAAAAAAGAGTTTGAGGGCTACGGGTGTTCCAAAGCAAGGAATACCATCAACGGTATAGCCAGCACAATATCTACCGGCGGCCTTTTCGTCCCTTTTGGGCCGTTCCAAAAGGGACATCCAAAGAAAAGATGTTTGAGTTAGTAGTAAGTACGACCGTAAAACTTTTTCCCATTAAAAAATGAACACTCCTTCCAGGATTACCGACAGTAATGTCATCCCGAGATAGCATAACTATTTCCGATTGACTGCTCATGCAGGGTAATTTAACAACAGCCAGAAAAACCTTGTTTTTCAACCAGCCTATTTATCTTCTGGATATTGGTATGAGGGCTTTTCAAAGCCCTTCCTACTCCTCAAAAATATTTGAGCAACCCTAGGAATATTGTCCCTCCTGTTCTCGCTTAAATATACGGACCAGAGCTTCGGCCAGTTTCTCTCCATTGAATGGTTTTGCAATAACTTCGGTATATCCTTTCTGAAAACTACATCTGCTATTCAGCAATTCAGAATCTCCGGAGATAAAAATAACAGGTACCGATGATTTTTTTCTTATCTTTTTTACTGTATGGATTCCATCCAAATCCCCTTGTAGATTGATATCAATCAAAATACATTCAGGTTTCGTCATTTCGTGACATGCGATCGCCTCTTCCCCACTCGGCACCTTCCCAACTATATTGCAGCCAAGCTTTTCCAGAATTCGTTCTTCAAGCAAAGACAGCAACAAATTGTCTTCTACGATCAAAATTCGTTTTGATTTGCAATAAGTTTCATACATAAAAGAAACATCCCATCAGAAATTAGACTTGCTACTGCAACTATTTTTTCACTTACAAATACATGGACCGGTTCTGTCCCCATCAAATGTTTGCACTATGTTAATAAGACTGCTGAGTCCCCTTACCGTTACAATATTTTCATATACTCACTTTTACTTTGCAACTCTGACAGGTCAGTATTGTATCCCAAAAGGATTTTCGTATAAAGTTTGTTCTACACTTTTTTTGGCTCGAGAATGCTTCAAGATTAGCACTGGGAACTATCTACGAATAACATGGAATATTTTATACCGGCGCCTTCAAATCCCTAGTTGGGTTCCCCTTTCCGTCAGTCGAGCTTGCCGAGACATCTCATCATCCTGGACAAAGCAAAACAATAATAGTCTTTTGTATATCTTATAATATTTTTCCACTTACCGGTGGGTCGAAATGACAGAACGAGGGATAGCTGATTCAAAGCTATTCGGTAATTATTATGTCAAACTCACGCCAGGGGCTGTTAAAAACATTTACAAATACATTGTAAAGCAGTACTTTAAAAAATAAGTTAATAGAGAACGGGGTAATAAGACTAGGGAAAAATCAATAAAAAAGGGATCACTATGAAATCACTCGTATGTTGGCTAACTGCAGTTCTTTCAATAATCACACTTATTTCATGTCAAACAAAACCCGAAACTGATACTACACCACCTGTCATAGAGGTAACGGCCCGTGACTACAGTTTTCAGGGAGTTCCGGACACACTCAAATCGGGTTGGACTACTTTCAGGTTGATAAACGAAGGTAAAGAACCCCACTTCTTCCTGCTGGACTATCCCCCGGAGGGAAAACGACTGGACGACTTTATAAACGAAGTATCTGCACCATTCGACAGTGTTTGGTATAAACTGCGAGATGGAGAAATCAACAAACAAGAGGCTGGCCAAATGCTAGGCGAAAATTTACCTGAATGGTATTTTTCTACTAAACAACTTGGAGGTACCGGAATGATTAGTTCTGGGAAAAATGCCCAGACCACTCTCTACCTTCAACCCGGATACTATGTAATGGAGTGCTATGTAAAAACGCCCGAAGGTGAATTCCATGTGTCGGTTGGTATGGCAGAAGATTTTACTGTTGTTGAAGATACAACCCAGGCAACCGCTCCCGAAGCAGATTATGAGATAACGCTGACCAATAGTGAAATTGCCACGCAAGGGGAACTGTCAACCGGCAAACAAAAGGTCGCCGTTCATTTTAAAGAGCATCCGGAGGTGGGAGTAGGCAACGACATCCACCTGGCCAGGATTACCGAAGATACCAATATGGACAGCCTGAAGCTGTGGATGGACTGGATGGAGGTAAAAGGATTAGCTCCCCCCGCACCAGTTGAATTTGTGGGTGGAACCCAGGAGATGCCTGTCGGGAACACCGCCTATTTTACCGTAGATCTGGAACCGGGCGAATATACCTGGCTAACTGAAACCCCGGGCAATATACGTGCAAAACAATTTACCGTCAGCGGTTCTGAATAAATAAAGATAGTTTTAGTAATTTTAAGTCCTGTCAGCTGAAAACAGCCCGACAGGACTTATTAATTTTAAAAAGTCTACATGTTTCACGTATCAAAAAAACCTATTGATTAAGAAGCGCACTCTCTTCTATAGTTCCCTTTTTTAAATCATTTTTATGATAAGCTTTTCTCAAAGCCGGGTACCCTCAGGATCTGAAATTCAGTATCCGGAAACTAAAAATTGTCACTGCAGACATCTACTTCGGCACTACGGTACCGGATCCATACCTCTGGCTGGAAGATGAGACAATACCTCCGCGGAGACCGAAAATTGGTAAAAGACAAAGCAAGGTTATCTTTTCTTACCTGGAAAAAATTCCATTCCGTGATCAAATCAAAAAAAGTTGAAGAGCTCATTGGTTATAAAAAAGCGAGTGCCCCCTCAAAGTATGGTGTTTATTACTACTTTTACAGTTAATTTTCTGAAGAGTCCGAACTATTCCATACCTCTACCATATTTGAAAAAAATTTCTAAAAAAATGGAACTAAACTCCCCCTAAATCTTGTATATATTATGCGCTCAAGTAGCGTCTCTCTTGATGAATAATCCCCTGTGTCTCTTGATTGAGGCCAGGGGATTTTTTTTATTCTCCAGCCTCAAACCGTTCCTGGAAGGGACTGCGTTACCTCAAATCATTAAACAGTACACCCGAACTTGAACTTTGTTACAATCAAACTGTTCCTCATTCCGTACCTCTGGAACGGAATAGAAAACAAAACTTCCGGTCCCAGCCGATCTATTTGTGCAGTAATCTATCCAGGTATTTGGTGACTGACTGAAAGTTACAGTGGGTAGCAAAGCGGTGCGAAAGGAAAGCAGGAACGAGAGATAAATAAACCAACATGTGTATG
>JBEPXS010000038.1:0-14175 GCA_041641755.1 Balneolaceae bacterium | reverse complement strand
CAACCAGAATGCTGAATATCTGAATGAAACAATCGCCCCGACAGTCGTAGAGTCGGACGGACCAACATGGGATATAGTTACCGAGGCTGACTTTGAAACGGACGACGCATCAAATTATGAGTCCAACACAAATGCCGTCACCTCGTTTACGGCTGACGGAGAAGGCGCCAATGGCGAAGGACGAGCATTGCAAATCGTGAATTCAGAAGTACGCGAAAACGAATGGGATAGCCAGTTCTTTGTAACATTTGATCCGCATATGGCAGTAGGCGAACAGTATAGGCTTACCATGGATGTGCGGGCCGAAGACCAAGCCACGTTTGCAACTCAAGCTCATGATGAGCCTTATCAATATATTCATTGGGACTTTTTTGGCTCAATTACTGCTACAACAGAGTGGACAACATTCTCTGCAGAGATTACTGTCACCGAAAGTACGGCAGGTACAGGAACAATCGCGTTTAATCTCGGTAATACGGCTACCACCTACTACTTTGATAACATAGAGCTGAGGAAGTATAATGAGGATGGTGGTAATGAATACATCGAAAAAACACCGGAAGAGAAGAGAAATATTCTTTCCGATGAGCTGGAGAGATGGATTTCAGGTATCATGGAAGCCTCGAATGAGCAGGTGAACGCCTGGGATGTCGTAAATGAACCAATCACCGATGGGAATCCCATGGACGGAGAACAAGGATTTCAATTGAAATCAGCGGGTGAGAATCCTCCTTCCGACCATTTTTACTGGCAAGATTATTTGGGAGTAGACTACGGTGTACAAGCTTTTAACTTGGCAAGTCAGTATGGCGACGAGAACGATATCTACTTTTTAAACGATTACAACCTAGAGTACAACCTGGATAAATGCCGTGCTCTTATAAATTATATGGAGTACATCGAAAATAATGGTGCTACGGTTCACGGTATCGGTACTCAGATGCATATCAGTATCAATACCGATAAACAAAACATAGAAGAGATGTTTAACCTCTTGGCGGCAACAGGAAAAATAGTTAAAATTTCTGAGTTGGACATTGGGCTTGGCAATGGGGTAACGGTCGATGATGCTACAGCTGAACAATACGAGCAGCAGGCAGAGATGTACAACTATGTGGTCGATAAATACTTTGAAATTGTACCAGAAGAACAGCGTTATGGCATTACCGTCTGGAGCCCCCTGGACAGTCCGGAAGATTCTTCATGGCGGGCAGGTGAACCAATAGGATTGTGGAATCTGGATTATGAGCGGAAAAGAGCCTACGCAGGTTTTGCCAAGGCCCTTCAAAATGTTATGGAGCAATGAGAGCCAATAAAGTGTAATTGATTTTCCAGTACGCCCCGCGTTCAGATTAAGTTATATTTTTGTTTGACTCGGTTGCCTTATTGCGGTGCGGGAGTTCATTCCCGCGCTGTCGATAAGGTTTGAGCTAAACACAATAACACATACCCGGAAACAATTTGTTAGAGGTCTTGTAAAGAACCCGGGAGCTTTTGCAAAGGCTCAATTTATTATATTTACTAACAATTTAAAGCACTAACCATAGACGATTGTAAGAACATAAGCTTCATCGGTAACAAGAAATAGCAAAAGTTTATCCAGTACTTGCAATCATATGAAAGATTATTTTTTTCATGAAATACAAGGTATCATAGCTAACCTGCCTTTTGGATCAAATCAAATCATGCGTGAAGATTGAAAAGCTACTCTGGCTGCTTTTATTACCTGTACTGTTCCTGTGTTGTTCTCCAGATTCTCAAAATATCCAACGAACTTGGCACCAGGAAGACGGATATCACTGGGCGGAGCTGCAGCTTCCTTGGTTGGGAGAATCAGGATTTGAGCGCCTGCCGGCTGATGAGACCGGTATTTCCTTTCTAAATCACCTGGCAGAAGAGAGTTTCCTCGAAAACGAGGTATTGCTCAACGGGTCCGGTGTTGCTGCTGGGGATGTTAACGGTGACAGCCTGCCCGACCTGTACTTTACCCAGATCGATGGCCCCAACAAACTGTACTTGAACAAAGGTGGTTTTCACTTCATAGATATTACGGATTCGGCCGGCGTGGGTATGGAAGACTACAAGTCGGGGGGGACAGTCATAGCCGATGTGAACGGAGATCGCAAACTGGACCTGCTGGTGACCACCTATCACCGTGGGACAGTCCTGTTCCGTAACAATGGCGACGGCCATTTTATCAAGGATCGCCGGAGCGGCCTGGATTCTACAGCAGTTGGAGGTACCACCATGAGCCTGGCCGATATCGAGGGCGACGGCGACCTGGATCTGTACATTGCACACTATCATAATAAACGGGTGCGAGATCTGTATGCCCCCGCAGAACGGGCCGGAGATAACGTGGCGGTAAGAGAGGGAGACCGGTACAATATCAATGAAGAGTTTCAGAAGTTTTATACCAACATCATGAGCGTGGGTGGACCGACGCTTCGTGAAATTGGAAAAAAAGACGAGTTGTACCTGAACAAGGGGGGAGTGGGGAGTGAATGGGAAGGATTTGAAAAGATAGAAAACCTGGAGGACCGTTTTCTGGATGAACATGGGGACCCAGCCGGAGTAGAACGCTACTGGGGACTTACCGCGCGGTTTGAAGATATTAACGGGGACGGGCATCCCGACCTCTATGTTTGTAATGATTTTTGGCCTCCGGACCAGTTTTGGATTAACCAGGGGGATGGAGTTTTTAAGAAAATAGATCCACTGAAATTTCGCCATACGAGTCTTTCTTCTATGGGTCTGGCTATCGGTGATGTGAATAATGACGGTCACTCAGACCTGTTCGTTCTGGATATGCTGAGCCCGGATCATACCAACCGGCTCCGGCAAATGACAAGTTTGGATCCGTTTCCCGTTGAGGTGGGGGAGATCCGGAATCAGCCACAATATAGCCAGAATACCCTGCATCTCAACCGGGGGGATAACACCTTTACCGAGATTGCGAACTACAGCGGAGTGGAAGCCAGCGACTGGTCGTGGGCCGCTTCGTTTATGGATGTGGATCTGGACGGCAGGCAGGATCTAATCATTACCACCGGGTATATGTATGACGCGCAGGATCTGGATACCATGGCTAAAATTAGTCGGCGTAATAATGAACAGCCCTACAACCTTGAACGATACCAGGAAGGCAGACTGCTTTATCCACCACTGAACCTCAGGAACCGTGCGTTCAAAAATGAGGGAAACTTTAGGTTTGCAGACGTCAGCAATTCCTGGGGCTTTACCGAAAAGGATATCTCCCAGGGGATGGCCCTGGCCGATCTCAACGGGGACGGCGCACTGGATATGATCACCAACCGAATGAACGATGAAGCAGGGATCTATGAAAATAGAAGTGGAGCCCCACGCATAGCTGTCCGCCTTGTCGGATCTGCTCCAAACACGCAGGCGGTTGGGGCAAGCGTGACCCTGAAAGAGGACACGTTAATACAGGAGAGAAAGATTGTTTCAGGTGGCAATTATATGTCGGGCTCAGCCCCGCAGTTGATGTTTGCAGCAAGTGATAACAACTGGGAACGGCAGTTGACGATAACCTGGCCGGATGGTACAATCAGTACGATTGACAGCATTCGCACCAACCAGGTATATGAAATTTACCAGGACAGCTTGGCAGCTGGTACAGAAGTGGTAGGTGGACCGGAATCTAAAACAACTCCGGTGTTTAAGGAGGTGTCCAACCGCCTCGATTTCTCGGATCCCGAGAATGAATACAAAGATTATAAGCGCCAACCTTTCATCCCGCTGATGCTGAGTCAGCTTGGACCCGGGATCTCCTGGCTGGATTACAACGGAGACGATCGTATGGACCTGGTTCAGACCTCCGGTGAAGACAAGCAACTGGCTGTGTTTACCAATGGGGGCCGGGGTCAATTCCACAAGACCGATATTTCACGAATACAAGCTGACACTGCGGGTGATCAATCCTCGATAATCGGCTGGCAAACGGACAAAGGCTTAAATGTGGTGGTGGGCCGGACAGATTATGAACAGTCCGGCACCGGAGTGCCGTCAGCAATGCACTACCTGATTCGCAACGGGCAGGTGGTTGAGAGCCGGTCTCTTCCCGAGGCCGGTTCCAGCACAGGTCCGCTGGCCGCATCCGATTATAACCGAGACGGAACGGTTGACCTGTTTGTGGGGGGGCGGGTAATACCGGGCCAGTATCCCAAATCTGCCAGTTCGACTTTGTATCTGAATTTGCGTGGGCAATTTTCCCGGGATGCATCCAATACCAAATTGTTGAAAGAGATCGGGATGGTAACCGGTGCAATATTTACCGACTACAACGGCGATGACTGGCCGGATCTGTTGCTCAGCACGGAGTGGGGAAGCCTGAAGCTTTTTGAAAATCAAAATGGGCAGTTCACGAATGTTACCGGGCAGGTGGGGTTGTCAGGGTATAAGGGCTGGTGGAACGGCATAGCCACGGGCGATTTTAACGGGGACGGCCGACCGGATATCGTAGCGACCAACTGGGGTGCCAACAGCCGGTATCAGCTCGTGGAAGGCCATCCCATGCGTATGTATTACAGTAATTTGGACGGTGACGGGGCGCCTGATATTATTCAGGCCAATTATAACAGATCAATTGGTGATTATGCCCCGATCCGCTGGTTAAAGTTTTATTCGGGATTTATTCCGATGTATGCGAATGTAAATTCATACAGAGATTATGCTAATTCTTCACTACAGGAAATTCTCGGTTCCGTCGTAGAATCTATGCAATATAAGGAGATAAACACGCTTGAAAGCATGGTTTTTATCAACCGAAATAACGACAAATTTGAATCACGGCCGCTACCCCCTGCAGCGCAGTTCACGGCAGGCTTTGACGCAAGCGTAGGTGATTACAACAACGACGGGAACGAGGACATTTTCCTCGGACAGAACTTCTTTGATCTGCCTCCGGGTGACATGCGGCTGGATGGTGGCCGTGGGTTATGGCTCCGGGGCGACGGGACAGGGCAATTTACGGCGGTACCGGGCCATCAAAGCGGGGTGAAAATCTATGGCGAGCAACGAGGAGCAGCTTTGGGCGACTTTAATAAAGACGGACGGGTGGATCTGGTTGCCACTCAGAACGGAAATCGTACCAAGCTTTTTGAAAACCAAACGGAAAAGCGTGGGCTTCGAATCCGGCTGAAGGGTCCGGCGAGCAATCACAGTGCGATTGGGGCAAGTATCCGGGTGGTGTACGAGGATGGTCGGAAGGGGCCGGAGCGGAGAATCCAAGCGGGTTCAGGCTACTGGTCTCAGAACAGCATGGTGCAGGTAATGGGATACCGAGAAGGAGCTCAACCGGCTGCCATTATAGTACAATGGCCTGATGGAAGCACTCAAGAAATAACCTTGCAATCTAATAAATGGAATTATCTGATTGGTTATAAGTCAACTGAGGTTGACATTGAAAAATGAATTAGCATCTTAACCGATTATTTAGCTGAGAATCTATCGCTAACTTGTTCTTCTTTCCCGTTGACTCGGAAAAATCGGAAGAAGAAACGATTGGTTGTGAACTTCCCCTTCACAACCTTCGTCCCTCTCCCCTCCAACCTATACCCTCACTGGGGAGAGGGCAAGTTTTTCTTTAAGACGTTCTATAAGAAACACACTAAAGTCTTGAAAAAAATCATAATGTTTTTAGGAAAATAGTTGGTTTATATAAATCCTAAAAAGGGTTATCAAACTTTTTAGTTTCGTAGTATTCTTGATTTTTTGAGAGATAGCCTAAATTCAGAGTTGTGGTAAAAGTCTTTTTGGGGTACGATGAACCGGCTGGCTATGAGTGGATGCGGGTTTTGCCCGGCGGTGACGGGCGGCTGTGCGCAATGGTATTTGGAAAAACCGGACAGGAGCAAATCCGATTGAACGAGAACCCTATTTAAGGTGGGCCATCAAAGCTGAGGGGGATAATAAAAAGTGACTTAGATAATTCAGAAAAATAAATTTTTCAGTGTAGATTCTGCAAACGGCTTCCTTTATAAGGATACAGTATATTTCTTTAAATGCTTCTGGGCTTACGCTCGAGCAACTGTGATGGGTGCTTACTCCATCATAAACTTGAAGAGTTGGATCATCGCAGCCCGATAATGCAAACTCAAATCCTGAATCCTATTCTTTCATTCACTGTAACTGAGATGGAGACCGGGCTGAATTATAAATTAGTCAATAAGGAGTGGAAATTTTCTGTTACTGCGGGTTATATCTGAAAAATTCTGAAATATAAAAATGACATTTATGCAAAAAGGAACATTCATCCTGCCGTTTCTTTTTATTGTGGCAACTTGCTTGAACCCTGCTTCTGCCCAAGATTATATTCCCGGTGAGAATCCAATATTCAGGAACATCTTTACCGCAGATCCGGCGCCGTTGATCTACAGCGATACGCTTTTTGTCTATGCAGGTCATGACGAAGCCGAAGAAGGCCAGCTGTTCAACATCACGGAATGGATCGTCTATTCCACTACCGATATGAAAGATTGGACCTATCATGGGCCCGTAATGGAACCAACTGATTTCGATTGGGCGGTCAGCGATGCCTGGGCGTCCCAGGTAATCGAAAAGAACCGGAAGTTTTATTTCTATACCACTGTAGAGCATGGCCCGCCGCACCAAGGGAAAGCCGTGGGTGTTGCCGTCGGCGATCACCCACTGGACCCTTTTAAAGACGCCAAAGGATCTGCGCTTGCCTATGATGCCATGACACCCACGCCCGAAGATCCGCATGACTGGGATGATATCGACCCTACCGCTTTTACCGACGAGGACGGGACCACCTGGGTGGCCTGGGGCAACATGCATCTATACCTGGCAAAGCTTAAACCTAATATGATAGAATTTGATGGGCCCATCCGGGAAATATACCTGCCCAATTTCACCGAAGGCCCCTGGATCCACAAGCGCAAGGAAACCTACTATCTCAGCTATTCCTGCTTTGCCCATCAGAATATGTTTGAAAAAATATGCTATGCCACCGCTCCGGAAATTATAGGTCCCTGGACCTACCGCGGAATTATCATGGAACGCACGGAAAACAGTTATACCATCCATCCGGGTATTGTGGAGTACAAAGACCAGTGGTACTTTTTCTACCATACGGCCAAACTTACGATAGATGGCGTTTCCGGAGCTATGGGGCGGCGGTCGGTAGCTGTAGAATATATGTACTATAACGAAGATGGCACCATTAAACCTATTGAGAAGACACGAGAAGGGGTAAGCGTGCCCCCGAATCCCCCCAGTGGCTACCAAGAGCCGGTATTTCATCCCGATGCCCCGCTGTTAACGGTTGATAGTGACATCGAGGTAATGCAGAACCATGGTACGGCTGCGAACAGCTGGAAGGGGAACCCGATGCTGCAAATAACCGATAATCCCTACCAGGAAACCACCGCCTCCGAGAGTTTTAACCGGGGCGACAACGGTGTCACCAGTCTCGGCCAAACGTTTACCGTTGATTCCGATTTTACACTGGAGCAGATCAGTTTGTACGCCGGAGACGGATTTGGGACCACCAAGAGTGAACCGGTAACGCTTGCTTTGTATGAACTGGATGAAAACAGTGCTGCTGGCGATTCCTCGTACACCGTTGGGGAGAACCTGCTGGGTGAAAGCGAAGAAATGCGCGTAAATTACAAACCGCAGGGACGGGGTATTCTTCAGCTGGAGCTGGACGAATCCCGTCAACCTGTTTTGAAGGCAGGCCATCGTTATGTGCTGGAGCTGCAGGGGGTACGTGGTTCCGCCCCGATGTTCTGGCGAAGAACTCAGTCGGATCTGTATTCGCCGGGTGCTGCCTACCAGGATCGGACAATGATAACAGAAGAGTCGCGTACAGCCGATTTCGGAATGGCATTAAAGTAACAAAGGCTGTGTTGTATCATAAACCACACAGGATCAAACGCTATGATGGTAGTAAAAGGAAACCGTGATGTGATCAGGATTTCAGGAATGATAATACTCTTGGCTATTATACTTGTGGGATGCAGCGATAACTCAACAAATACTGTAGCGTATGAGCCTGATGAGGAAGAAGAGAATGAGCAGACGCAAGAGGAACAGAAGGAGGCTTCCCCATTATCGGAGGCTTATGAAGGGAAGTTTAAAATCGGGGTGGCCCTGAATAGTTCTCAGGTTCACGGTGATCTTCCCGAAGCGATACGGCTCATCGAGAAACATTTTAACACTGGCACGCCTGAAAATCTTTTGAAGTGGACAAGCACCCATCCCCAGCCCGACCAATATACCTTCGATGGTCCAGATACGTTCGTAGAGTTTGCCGAACAGCGCAACATGTTTATCGTTGGGCACACCCTGGTGTGGCATTCCCAAATTCCTGATTGGACGTTTGTGGATGAAAATGGCGATGAGCTCGGTCGCGATGCGCTGCTGCAACGCATGAAAGATCACATTGATACGGTGGTGGGCCGCTACAAGGGGCGCGTTGATGCTTGGGATGTGGTGAACGAAGCAGCCACGTGGTCGGATGGGCTGCGCCAGTCGAAGTGGCATGAGATTATCGGCGAAGAGTATATTGACAAGGCGTTTCAGTACGCTCATGAGGCCGATCCCGATGCCGAACTTTACTACAATGACTATAACCTGTGGGCACCTGATAAGCGGCAAACCGTGGTTGATATGGTCAAACGACTCCAGGAAAATGACATCCCTATACACGGAATTGGGATGCAGGGGCATTGGGGGCTCGATGGTCCACCGATTGAAGAAATTGAAGCAAGTATCGAGGCCTTTTCCGCGTTGGGCGTAAAGGTGATGATCACCGAGCTCGATATCAATGTATTGCCGTCTGAGGATGACGTGGGTGTAGAATACGACCCAGAGGACGGTGACGTTCCATCGGCATTAGATCCTTACACTGATGGATTGCCCGATCATGTGCAACAGCAACTCAAAGATCGATATGTGGAACTGTTTGAACTATTCAAAAAACACCAAGAGAAGATAGATCGCGTAACGTTTTGGGGGCTGGATGACGGCCACACCTGGCTCAATGGCTTTCCTATTCCGGGAAGGACAAACCATCCCCTGCTTTTTGATAGAAATTATGAGCCGAAACCTGCGCTTTTTGGCATCCTGGAAGTTGCAGAAGATTAGAGGAGAGGAATGGCTGTATGGATTCAAAGTCAATGAATAACATGAAGAGTTAACATCGTTTTAAACACTGATAAAAATAATTGATTCCAATCAATCACTATAAATGCACAAGTTATTTGCCATATGCAGGTTGTAAAAAGTTATTTTTTGGAAACAGATCGATATTTAGCGAACGTGAAGACGGATAATGTAATTCCGATGGGAAAAATTAGCTTGAAAGGAATGTTGGTTCTTATCGCCCTGATTATAGCTCAGATAGGGTGTGCACAAAGCACGTCAAGCCCGATCGATGGCCCTGATGCTAACGAAGATATAGATACTGTCACAAAGGGCGCCCAGAACCCCGTAGTATGGGCCGATGTGCCCGATCCCTCGATCATTCGGGTGAGAGATACCTATTACATGAGCAGCACCACCATGCACTTCAATCCGGGCGTCCCCATAATGAAGTCCCACGATCTGGTAAACTGGGAGATCGTCAATTATGCGTATGATACTCTCGCGGACAGTGACGCGTTTTTGCTCCAAAACGGCCAGGATGCGTATGGAGAAGGCACTTGGGCCAGCAGCCTTCGGTACCATGATGAAATGTTTTACCTGGTTACATTCTCTAACACCACTCAAAAGACATATGTCTTCCGCACCGGCGATATCGAATCCGGATCCTGGGAAACTTTCACCATCGATCGGTTATTTCACGACCCTTCCCTCATTTTTGATGACGGCCGCGCCTTCCTGGTGTATGGCGTTGATGATATCAGGATAGTGGAACTCACTGCTGATGCCACTGCAGTAAAGCCGAGTGGTGTTGACCGGGTTCTGATTCCCGATTCAAAGAAGATTGCAGGTGATGAATTCTATGTTCCTGCCGAAGGAGCCCATATCAAAAAAATAAACGACTACTACTATGTGTCACTAATTTCGTGGCCTGCCGGGGATGGCCGCACCCAGCTTACCTACCGGTCGGACAGCCTGCTGGGTGAATATACGGGGCGGGTATCGCTGCAGGATGCCGGCATCGCTCAGGGCGGCCTGATCGATACGCCCGAAGGCGACTGGTATGGGTTTTTGTTTCAGGATCACGGCTCGGTTGGTCGTATTCCCCAGTTGGTTCCTGTTCACTGGAAAAATGAATGGCCGGTATTCGGTATAGACGGCAAAGTTCCTGAGCAGCTGGATATACAGGCTGAGGATAATGACCCCGCCGGTATCGTTGCCTCCGATGAATTTGACGGGGAAGCGGGGCCCGCCCAATATAATGATGAAACCGGGGCTTTAAATGGCTTATCATTGGTTTGGCAGTGGAATCACAATCCTGATCCTGAACACTGGTCGCTCGAGGAACGCCCCGGCTACCTGCGGCTGACTAACGCCGAGCTCGACACCAGCTGGGTGGATACCCGGAATACCCTGACCCAGCGGACGTTTGGGCCACAATGTACCGGCACCATTTCAATGGATACTCAACATATGAAGGATGGAGACTACGCCGGACTGGGTGCCCTGCAGGGTACGAACGGCTTTGTAGGCGTTAAAAAAGAGGATGGCGAAACCCATCTTGTGATGATGAAGGAGACCCCTGAGGAGCAGGAAGAGATCGAGACCCTTCCACTGGAGCAGGACCAAGTGCACCTCCGCATTGCGTTCGACTTTGAAGATATGACCGACCAAGCCTATTTCTACTACAGCCGGGATGGAGAATCATGGCATCAAATTGGCGATATGCTGCAGATGCAATATACGCTGAACCACTTTGTGGGATACCGGTTTGCGCTGTTTAATTATGCTACAAAGGCAACCTGGGGCTCGGTAGATTTTGATTATTTCAGAATAGAGCCCGGCTTGTCTAGTACATCCAATTAAGAAACTGACTGCAATGAGATCTATAACCCAACTCTTTTTCATCATACCGCTGCTGATCGGAGTATTTGTGAGTAATGCAGCAGCACAAAATCCCTTAATTGGTGACCAGTTCACCGCCGACCCTTCGGCCCGGGTGTTTGAGGGTAAGGTGTACGTCTATCCCTCACATGATCTGGACTGCGGTACCGGTTGGTTCTGCATGAAAGATTATCACGTGTTTTCATCCAAAAACCTGGTGGACTGGACCGATCACGGCGTCATCGTCTCCCAAGAGGATGTAGCGTGGGTGGATACGACCGCCAATGCCATGTGGGCACCCGACGCCATTGAACGAAATGGCACCTACTATTTCTACTTCCCGGCTATAGCCGACTCTGCAACGGGTTACGAAGGCCGGAGAATAGGCGTGGCTACCTCAAATACCCCGCATGGCCCGTTCACCCCACAACCCGAGCCCATCAAGAAAGTTCACGGAATCGATCCCAATATTTTTATAGATGACGATGGGCAGGCGTACCTGTATTGGTCGGGGCAGGAGGTATATGTAGCCAAACTCAAGGAAAATATGCTTGAACTGGCTTCTGAGCCTAAGACGCTGGAAAACCTCCCTGATGAGGGGCATAAAGAAGGTCCCTACATGATTGAGCGAAACGGGACCTATTACCTGACCTATCCCCATGTAGAGCATGAAACCGAGCGGTTGGAGTATGCCACCAGTGACAACCCGATGGGGCCGTTTACCGTGCAGGGGATTATCATGGAGGCCTTCCCCGACTGCTGGACCAATCACCATTCTATTATTGAGTACGAGGATCAGTGGTACCTATTTTATCATCATAACGATTATTCGCCCGATTTCGACAAAAATCGCTCGATTCGGGCCGACAGCCTCTTTTTTAATGCGGATGGGAGCATCCCAAAGGTAGATCCTACTCTGCGAGGCGTGGGCCTGACCGATGCCGGATCAAAGATTCAAATTGATCGATACAGCAATATCAGTGACAGCGGGACCTCCATCGCTTTCAGTGATACCAGTAATACCTTCAAGGGATGGAAAACGATTTTTGAAAAAAGCAATGGATGGATACAGTATAACGCAGTCAATTTTGGGAAAAACAATGGTAATTCTGTAGTGGTAAGAGCGAAATCAGCTTCACCGGGAACGTTGGAAATCCACCTGGATAACCCGGAAAGTCCTCCGATTGCAGAAATTGGCGCTCCCGAAACAAGCTCATGGCAAACGTTCAAAGCACCGGTATCGGGAGTACAGGCCGGTGTTCACAACCTGATTGTTTCCTCAAATGATGATGCTGATATTGAAGTGGACTGGGTACGTTTTGAGTGAATTTTTTAAAATCAAGTGGTGATAGATGAAGAATAATTAGTCAACCTCAAAAGGTTTGGGATAAGATATGTCAGTACACGATCACAATTACTTCAAAATGATATACATGGATCTGTAATTAATATGAATTTATTTTTTATGAATACTCCTAAAATCAAACATTCAGTTATGCCATTTAAAGTATCAAATAAAGTATGGTTACTCCTGCCCATATTACTGTTAATAGCTGGTCAGGCCTGTTCGCAAGAATCAACAGCTTCCGTGTCTCCGCCCGACCCGGATGACTCAAATCAATCTGAGGCAGCGGTCTCGGATCCACAGTTTGACTGGTTCAAATATGAAGGAAATGATCCGATCTACCGGGATCTCTCGGTGGGACCGGATGAGTACATCAACCCAATCAACGCCGGGTTTTATCCCGATCCGAGCATCACGCGGGCCGGTGATGATTACTACATGGTTCATTCCTCGTTCAGCTACTTTCCGGGCATCCCCATTTTTCACAGCAAAGACCTGGTGAACTGGGAGCTGATCGGACACGTGCTGGAGCGACCTTCCCAGTTGGATGTGGAGGGTTTGAGAACATCTGAAGGCGTTTTTGCTCCGACTATCGAGTATCATGACGGGACGTTTTACGTTGTTAACACCATAGTCGGCGGCGGCGGCAACTTCATCGTTACCACCGAAGATCCTGACGGGGACTGGTCGGACCCGATGTGGCTGAACGGGGTGGGCGGTATCGACCCGTCGCTGTTTTTTGATGACGACGGCACCACCTATATTCTCAACAACGACGCCCCGGAAGGGGAACCGCTCTACGACGGCCACCGCGCCATCTGGATTCGTCCGTACGATCTGGAAGCCAATCAGCCTACTGGTGAGGCCAAGGTCATCATTAATGGTGGCGTAGATATCAGCGAGGAGCCGGCCTGGATTGAAGGGCCCCATATGATGAAGGTGAACGGCGAATACATTCTGCACGCTGCCGAAGGGGGCACCGGTCCACAACATTCTCAAGTGGTATTTAAGGGGGATGATCCGATGGGGCCATTTGCGCCTTGGGAAGAGAACCCGATCCTTACTCAACGCCATATCTCTCCCAACCGTGAGTTTGCCGTGGAATATGTAGGTCATGCCGATATGGTGAAAACCCAAAACGACGATTGGTGGACGGTATTTCTGGGAGTACGCCCCTATGACGGGACCCATTTTAACACCGGCCGGGAGACTTTCCTGTTGCCGGTTACCTGGACCGACAGCGGCTGGCCGACCATCCTGGAGGGAGATAAAACGGTGCCGGTAAAACTGCAGCGGCCTGATCTGTCCAGGGACGAGGATCCCGTGCCACCGAACAATGGCAACTTCACCTACACCGACGATTTCGACAGTCCGGAACTGGCCGACTACTGGACGATGATCCGCACGCCCCAGTCGGAGTGGTGGGAGATCACCGACGAAGGATATCTGGAAATTGATTCGCGCTCCGAAGATATTCGGGGGCGGGGCAATCCCTCTTTCATCGGCCGTCGACAGCAGCATGCTTATGGATCAGTCTCAACCAGAATGATCTATACTCCTGAGAGTGCCGATGATGTAGCCGGGCTTGTGGCGTACCAGGGAGAACACCGGCCGAATCAACACTATTACTACCTGTTTGGTGTAACCAAGAATGAACAGGGGCAGAACGAGGTCTTTGTGGAGAAATCCGCCGGAGACAGCCGGGAGACCATCGCCTCCAGGGTGATCGAAGACAATCCCGACAACACCTATTTCCTAAAAATTGAGGCCCGGGGTGCCGAATATGATTTCTCCTACGGCCTGGAAGAGGGAAGCTG
>JBEPXS010000037.1:0-14158 GCA_041641755.1 Balneolaceae bacterium | reverse complement strand
ACAGCAAAGCGATTATTACAGGCGACATCACGCAAACCGACCTTCCCCAGAAAAGGCACTCGGGACTCATTTCAATCCAGGATATTCTGAAAGGAATCGAGGGGATCCGCTTTGTGTACCTGGACCAGGACGATGTTGTGCGGCATCGGCTTGTCCGAGAAATCATTGATGCCTATGACCGGCACGAAAACAAGAACAAATAATAATTCTGAATTTTAAATTTTGGATGTTGAATTGGTTCTGATTTGGCATTCAACACTGAAAATTTCTAATGTCAGCACAATCCGGTACGAAAGACACTGCCCCAGCTTACCCGCTTTATGAGGGTACCTTTAGCGTAGGACTCGACCAAAAATTCAATCGAATTGACCGGGACGATCCGCCTGAAAAGGGAGCATTGAAGATTTCGCTTAATCCTTTCCTGATAAAAGCAGATGAGCGAAACTACCTGTTTGATGTAGGGATCGGGGACTTTGGTGAAGATACCAGTACCGATACCATCAAAGGAAGCTTAGCTGAACATGGTCTCTCCGAATATGAGATCACCGACGTCGTATGCAGTCATCTACATTATGATCATATCGGTGGACTTGCCGGACGCAGTTCCGGTTTTTGGGAGCTCACCTTCCCGGATGCCCGGCTCTGGGTTTCCGGAAACGCCTGGAAGAAAGCGGTGGAAAAGGAGACCTACTACGACGAGGAGAAAACACAGTTTCTCCATTTCCTGGATGCCAAAGCGAACTTGCATTTCCTTGAAGATGAAGACGAACCCTATCCTGAACTGACAACGGAAACGATTGGCGGGCATACCGAATATTCCCAGGTTCTCTGGTTCGATGACGGGAATTCCCGCTACATGATGGCGGGTGACGTGCTGGCTGTTCGCGGAGAAGTAAACAGAAAGTTTGCTGCCAAATACGACTACGAGCCAGAGCGCAGCATGGAGATTCGAAAGCAACTACTAAAAAAAGCCTGCGAAGAGCAGTACATAATCATGGGCTATCATGACAGCCATCATCCGCTCTTCCAGCTCAGTGACTATAACAAGCAGCAGGGTTATACCATAGAAAATATCACGGCTCATGTCCCTTCCTGATTACCTGGATGAAATAAAAAAATTCCTCTCTGGCAAGGGTATTCCTCAAGAACCTGAAGCTTTTGTTATACTGGGTTCGGGTTTGGGATCCTTTTCGCAGGAGATCCTGAATGCCACTATCCTGCCCTACAACTCCATTCCCCACTTTCCTATAACCTCGGTAAAGGGACATGATGGAAAACTTATCTCCGGGGAAATAAATGGAAAACAGATTGTTGCCTTTTCCGGACGGTTTCACCACTATGAGGGCTTCTCCTTTGAACAAACCGCTCTGCCCGTTTATGTGGCAAAGGCGCTTAACACCGGCAAGCTTATAATTTCCAATGCGGCCGGCGCTATCAACACCTCATTCAAGGTCGGTGATCTGATGGTTATCGAAGATATCATACGCCAGAATATGACGATCTCCCCCAAAGGGCACCCACGGTTTCGCTATTCGCACCACCGGTGGATTCCCCTCGTTCGCGAACTTGCTACAGATCTTGGAATAGCCACTCAGCAGGGAACCTACCTATACGTAAAAGGACCGAACTACGAGACCAGGGCTGAGATTCGGGCTTTCCGTACCATGGGGGCGGATGCGGTAGGGATGTCCACTGCACCGGAGCTGATGGAGGCCGCCCGCCTCGGTGTCAAGACCGCTGCCATCTCGCTTATCAGCAATATGGCGGCAGGTGTTACCGCCAACAAGCTGAGCCACGATGAAGTAGCCCGGGCAGCCAGTTCACGCAAAGAGGAATTTGCGAAGCTTGTGAAAACGCTGGTTGAACGGTTGTAGTTTGAGAGGGCTTTATCAGATCTCCCTTAAAAAAGGGAGATTCAGAGGGTTGTAAGTACCTAATTACAGTAAAAAATCAAACATACTGAAAGAGGACTTTGAAAATTCCTCACTGACTCCCTTCATATCATCTCGTATCTGCTGCTCTGCGGCAGAAACCCGCAACGTCGCTCCGCGACCAGAATCTCCTGAAACAGGGGCAGAGCGTCCACCATTGGTACACCGCAGAGCAGTGTAACGAGATTAAATTTAGAGCATCAATCTGCACGACCCGAGGCCTATCGTAACGAATGTTGCGGGCCGAACTCTTCCAGGTACCGTTTCAGCTTAACCTTGCGGCGGGTGCTCTCGCTGGTCATATAGCGGACCTTCCCGAAGATGGGGCGCTCCTGCCAGGCACGGTCGAACCGGCCGAAACACCAAAAGATGCCGGAATAGCTGTTGGGATCGCGCCCGTCGATTGCAAACTTATTATTAAGCTCGATCAGGTATTCAAGGGCTGTCCGCGGGTCGGGCGTCCACTCGATCACCTTCTTGCCCCAGAGCATCCGCAGGTAGTTATGGATGATCCCCTCCCGGCGGAGCTGCCGCTGGGCGGCGTTCCAGATCTCATCATGTGTTTGTGCATTTTCGAGCTGCTCGTAGCTGTAGATCCACTCCCGGAGATCGTCTTTGTGGTCTTCCAACGTTTCCAAGGCCCAGTCGGGCAGACTTTCGAACTCGGCATAATCGGGACGGTGATGTGCAAAATGAAAGCCGACCTCCCGCCAGGTGATCACCTCATCCAGGAAACTGTCGATATTGGGATCGCCGTTGAAAAAGCCACCGGTAGAGCCCTTGTTGAAGGTGATATCGCCCAGATCCCACCCTTCAGGCTGATGATCCAGTACCGTTTTCACGATCTCATATTCCGATATCTTCCCGAAATGCAGCCAGGGACTCAGCCCGCTGGTTTTGTTTTCGTCCGGATCGTTGCGTTTTTCATCATATTCCAGCAACCCGTACTGCACAAATTGCCCCAACTTCCCGAGTGCTGCCTGACGAGTGCCTTTGATCTCCAGTCGCTTTACCGCATGGTCGAAGGACAGATCGCCGACAAACTCAGATATGTTTTCGGGGATCTCTCCTCTTGTCGACAATAGCATTCGGATCGCTTCAATATCAATCTGTTTTCTATTCTTTAACTCCTCCAGGGGATTTTGCTCCGGCGGATGCGTGAAGGCCTCAACAAAGTGCTTCTGCATAATCTTGCGAAAGAAGTACGCGCTGTAGGGATCTTTTTCCGTGAGCCCCAATGGGATCAGCCCGTTGTTATCCACTGTTACCAGCGGAATATTCAGGTTTTCACCCAGCCAGCTGTTGCGATCACGAATGAAGTAGACCGGAAACTCATCCGTAATTACGCAACAGGCATCTTCGAAAACCTTCATGTACGCCTGTCTGTTCGTATTGGGTTCCCGTTCAACAAAAGACAGATAGTTGAGATCATTTACTTCGGCGTATTCCTTGATCTCCTGCATACCCTCGAGATAAAACGTGTGGATACGATCGGAAGCCCAGTGATAATCACTTTTCAACTCCTCATATAAAAGAAGTGGCTTATCGAGCTTGTTGGCCCGGCTCACTGCATAATCCAGAGCATAATTATAGTGCAGGCGGTGTGCCGACTGCATCCAGTAGACGACATATTCCCCATCTGTATTTGGAGTGTGATTGTTGCGATAAAATACCCGTTTACTGTTAATATTGCCCATCATCGTTTAAGAGTCGAAAAAAATAATGTCCGATCTATCAACAGCCAATGATATGGCTGCATTCCATCGAATAGGCAAACATCTTCAGAGCAATATATTTGGGAACAAAACCCATTTTTAACGATATGAAACGTACGTTCTTGATCTCTAACTAAAACAAATACATATGTTTAAGAACATATCATACATATTATGGACACTTTTGCTTCTATTTGCATCCACTTCTCTGCAAACAGCTAAAGCACAGGACGGTTCTTTTGGTGATGCCCAAACTCTTGAACATGAAGTCTTTACATTGGGAATTCAGCCAATATATTTCACGGAATCAGAGGACGGAATGCTGATGTTCCGTGGAGCTTATGGTATATCAAGAGGTATTACTCTTCATGGTAAACTCGGTTTATTGGAGGATAATACCTATGCCGGAGGACACCTGGAAATTGGATTGGCTTCTGAACCCGCATCTGAGGTATCCCTTTCCCTGTTGACCGGAGCTCATGTCTGGAATGAACCTGGACTAAAAATATCAACTATCCTCAGCAAAAGGCTGGATCAGGTAAGTCTGTTTTCAGGCCTGAGTTATGAACCTCTTTTCCTTGAACCTAATACCATTGAACCTTTACTGGTTCCAATCGGTGTAGACTTTCATTTATCAAACAGTTCAGCTAATATAGTCTTAGAAGCCGACTTGGGTGTTAATGATGATGGTGATTTCCTGCAAGCCATCTCCGGGGGTGTATACTTTTACCTGTAGGTTGTTATTATAACAACATGTTTACGAGTTAAATTTATGGTAAGAGGACTTTGCTAAACCTTCGATTTTCGTCATTCTGAGCTTGTTAAAGAATCTCCTAAATCTCCTATGTACATCTCTTTTGCGTTGAATAGGGAGATCCTTTCATACGGTCAGGATGACTGCCTGGTTTTGCAAAAGGTCTCTTTGACAGAAAACCGGTATCAATGTAAAATTTGGTGCCGGTTTTTTGATGCGGAATAAAAGTGGTTCCGTCAGAACCGGCGATTTCATTATTCTTGTATTTATCAAGAGTTTCACAAATCTATTATATTGCCAAACCGTCATTCCCAGAGTGATACAACTTTCTAATAACTTAGAATCATCCGCTTTTGAAGATTTACCAACTTTTTTTGATCGGATTATTGATGTGTTCAATCTATTCCTGTTCCGATCAGTCAACATTGAGCTGGCACCAGAAGGAAAACCATCGGTGGGCAGCAGTAGAAACCGATTATTTTGGAAGCCCCGGTTTTGAACTACTTGATCCATCCGAAACCAATATCTCATTTGAAAGCTTTCTGACAGAAGAAGAGATCAAGGAGAACCGGAATTTTCTCAATGGTTCGGGTGTGGCCGCCGGTGATATCGACGGTGACGGGTTGGTTGATCTTTATTTTGGGCAACTTAACGGGCCGAACAAGCTCTATAAAAACACCGGTAATTTCACATTCCGGGATATCACGAAAAAGGCCGGTGTATCTCATGATGGCTATTACACAACAGGAACTGTCTTTGCGGATGTGGATGGTGACGGTGACCTGGATCTGCTGGTAGCCTCTCTCACCAAAGAAAATGTGCTCTATCTGAATGACGGTTCCGGCATATTCACCAGGAAGGAAAACAGTGGATTGACTCAAGGCAACGGAAGTACCAGCATGGCCCTGGCGGATGTGGATCAGGACGGTGATCTGGACCTTTACATCACCAATTATAAAGAGAAGGAGGCCAATGATCTCTTTGATCTGAGTGAACTTACCTGGGAAAACATGGTAAAGGAAGGATTCGACCGCAGCGTGACTGAATACACGTTGCTACCGCCCTATGACCAGCATTTTGAAATCATCTACCGCCAGCACATGCCGCCCGACCAGCGCGAAGTAGGCAGCAGAGACCAGTTTTACCTGAATAACGGGGACGGTTCATTTACCAAAGTGACGGATCTGGAAAATCACTTCTTAACCTCATCCGGGGAACCGATGGAACTGAACCGTGGTTGGGGACTGACTGCAAAATTTCATGATCTGAATGGGGACATGCTTCCCGACCTGTATGTCTGCAATGATTTCTGGACGCCAGACCGGGTTTGGATTAATCAGGGTGATGGAACCTTTAGGGAGATCGATGAGCTGGCAATCCGAAACTACAGCTTTTCTTCCATGGCTGTCGATTTTTCAGATATCAACCGGGATGGTATCTGGGACTTTTTTGTTACCGAAATGCTCAGCAGTGAACATACCCGTCGTACCCGGCAGCGAATCTCCTACGATCCACGGGAAGAAAATATTGGGGATATTGCAAATAAGCCACAATACATGCGTAACTCGCTGTACCTTGGCCGGCAGGACCATACCTTTGCTGAAATAACCTATTTCAGTAACACCGAGGCCACAGAATGGTCATGGGCCACCCGCTTTCTGGATGTGGATCTGGATGGATACGAAGACCTGATCATCAATACGGGTCATGCCTATGATGTACAGGATCTCGACACCCAGGAAAGCATGAACCAGCAATCGATGCGCAGCGGTCCGATGGAGGGGACCATTCTGCAGTATCCTACGCTGAGACTAACTAACAAGGCTTTGAAAAATAATGGGGACCTTACCTTCACGGAACAGAGCAGTAAATGGGGATTTGATGAGAAGGATATTTCGCACGGGCTGGCCTCGGCAGACTACGACCGCGACGGCGACCTGGACTTGGTACTCTCTCGCCTCAATCAAGCTCCCGCTGTCTATCGCAATTCAAGTAATGCTCCGCGCATAGGGGTCCGTTTGATCGGCACTAAACCAAATACGCAGGCAATCGGTTCCAAAGTAAAGCTAACGGGTGGTCCGGTTATGCAGCAAGAACAAGTGGCTTCGGGCGGGGAATACCTTTCAAGCTCCGATACGTTTATGACTTTTGCGGCCGAACCTGAAAACCCAAATCATCAGCTTGAAGTACGCTGGCCAGACGGCTCTAGTACTAAAATCGACAGCGTGGGGCCAAACCAAATCTATGAGATTAAGCAACCAACAAAAACGGATCCCATCCCCCACCAGCAGGCCGACTCTGCAGCTAATCCAATTTTTGAGGATTTTTCTGAGCGAATCGCTCACCGGCACCATGAAACCTACTACAATGATTTTGGAATTCAGGCTCTTCTTCCGGTAAAACTGAGTCAACAGGGTCCCGGAGTTTCCTGGATAGACTACGATAGCGACGGGGATGATGATCTTTTCGTATCCAGCGGACGTGACGGACAGATGGGACTTTACCAGAATGACGGACAAGGCCACTTTACCGAAATTACCGACTCTCTCCTGTTCGACGAGGCCGTGGGCGATCAGACTACAATTCTGGGACTGGGGACCGACAACGGTACCCATTTGATCGTGGGAAGTGCCAATTATGAACAGGGCTACGCAAACGCCCCCTCAGGATATCAGTACTTGTATGAAGAGAAAAAAATAATTGAAGAAAAAGAGCTGCCCAGCATCCTATCCACCACAGGCCCGCTGGCTTCGGCCGACTATGACGGGGACGGTGACCTGGATCTTTTTGTAGGGGGGCGTTTTAATCCTGCCCGTTATCCACAGGATGCCAATTCACGCCTTTTTAAAAACGAAAATGGCTCCTTTGTACTGGATCGGACCAATTCCAATAAATTCCGGCAGGTGGGCCTGATAACCGGAGCTGTGTTTACGGATATCGATAAGGATGGAGATCAGGATCTGTTATGCAGCCGCGAATGGGACTCGATTCTACTGTTTAAGAATAATAGTGGTAACCTGCAGAACGTCAGCTCAGAAGTGGGGCTCGAACAGTTTAACGGCTGGTGGAATGGAATCACCACAGGTGACTTCAATAACGACGGCCTGCCCGATATCGTAGCGACAAATTGGGGCAGGAACTCCTATTATCAGCTGGACAGCGGTAAACCATTGCGTATGTATTATGAGGACTTTGATCGTGACGGTCGGCTGGAAATTCTGGAAGCCTACTACAATGAAGACCAGCAAGCCTATATGCCCCGGAAACAGCTCTACAGCCTGCGTGATCCGATCGGGAATGTAAAGATGAATATTCAGTCCCATGAAGAATTCAGCAGATCTACGGTAGATGAACTGATCGGGCAAAACCTTGAACAATCGAGGGTGCCCTACAAAACGATCAATACCCTGGCCTCAACCCTGTTCCTGAATACCGGATCCGGATTCGAGGCGCATCCGCTTCCCAAAGAAGCCCAGTTCTCGATTGCCTACGCTGTGGCAACAGCGGATGTAAACAACGACGGAAATGAGGACCTGTTTTTAAGCCAAAACTTCTTTGCAACCCCCAAGCTGGTACCACGCCAGGATGCCGGCCGGGGTCTCTGGCTAAAAGGCGATGGAAAAGGTCATTTTGATGTACTCAGTGGCTCCCAAAGCGGAATTAAAATCTACGGTGAACAACGCGGGGCTGCCCTGAGTGATTTTGATCATGATGGCAAAACAGATCTGGCTGTCTCGCAGAACGGGGCTCCGACCAAGCTCTTTCGGAACCAAACCGAAAAACGTGGCATCACTATTCAGTTGAGAGGAGATGATTCCAACACCCTTGCCATCGGTTCGGGAGTACGGCTGGTCTATGCCGACGGCAGCAAAGGGCCGCTTAGGGAGATCCAGGCAGGTTCAGGGTATTGGTCTCAAAACAGCGCCATCCAGGTACTAGGATATCAACAGAATGTCGAGGCAATTGAAGTACAGTGGTATGATGGCTCAACCCGTCAAATTCCGTTTGTATCCGGGAAAATGAATTATCAAATCGTCCTTAAAAAATAGATCCCGCTTCAGTTATATAGTTTACCAACCTTTGGTATATTCAACCCTCTTAATTCAGGATTTGATAAAGAGTTAATTCGATGATCATTTAAATTTTATAGAAGAATGGATAACAATTTTGGTGTACTCTTTGATATGGACGGCGTCATTGTTCACAGCAATCCCGCCCACAAGAAGGCGATTAACATTTTCTGCGAAAAGCATGAAATTGAAATAGCTGACGACTACCTGAAGAGCAGTATTTACGGTCGTGCCAATAAGGAGTGGCTCCCAAAAATTTTCGGTGATATTTCCGATGAACGGCTTCGGGAGCTTGCCGACGACAAAGAACAGATATTTCGGGATATTTTTGATCCCGAAGAGATGCAGGTTCCCGGTGTTATTGACTTTATCGGTCACTTGAAAGAAAAAAAGATCAAGATGGTAGTGGCAACCTCGGCACCGGGAGCCAATGCAGATTACATCCTGAATGAACTGGAAATCTACGACTATTTTGACGCTGTATTGGATTCCTCTCACGTAACTCACAGCAAGCCACACCCCGAGCCCTATCATAATGCCGCAAAAGCTATTGGGCTGACAGCACCGCAATGTGTGGTGATTGAAGATTCAGTTTCGGGTGTAGAGTCGGGGCTTGCATCGGGCGCCAAAGTGGTTGGGGTAGCCACAACCCACACTCCTGAGGAGTTAAATTCGTGTCACTTGGTAATTAATGATTTTGTGGATTTCAGCCTTGATCAGTTGTACGCGCTGATGGACTAGTGTTGTATCTAAGATAACGTGAGTTCATAATCCCTAATCATAAAATTGCACGTTCTTGTATGAGATGGCCTGGGCTTCCCTTTTATACCATAATCGCCATGACAACAGCTGGCACTGTTGGTCTGTCACAATTTTTGAACGATCAAAAAAGTGACCCAAAAAATCGCCGGTTTAGAATTCTGAATCCGGCTGCGGCCTGCGGCGGGACCAAAATCAATGGTCCGTCGCATTTGTTGCGTGCCTCAACGATCGAACCGGTATGATTTGCTCCTGGCCACCCTACGTCCTCCGCTCACGATTCGTTATGCCGGGGCAGGGGAAATGGCGTACGGAACATCTTTTATAAGCATGTTCTAAATAAACTAAACCTAATGAAAATTTTTTTTAATTAGTTTCTTATCTCGAACTCAGGTTAAGATAAATTGTCGGTTCTACCACTGAATTAATGGAATTGCGAACCCAAACCCCTCGTTCCACTCGGCACCTCTCCGAGAAGGGGGACTTATAGGCGCCCATACCAATATGGTGAGCTGTTCTCCTAAAAACAGGCATTCAGCAAATCCCCTCCACCCGGGAGGGGTGGATTTCGCGTGGGCTTGCGCAAAAGACGGGGTGGGTTCCCCGGGCCACTTCTTTGATGCAACCCGACACTAGCCTGTCTTTCATTATAAAAGATTACATTTGGTGGTATATTGTTGGGGTCTTTAACCATGTAGAGACAAATCGCATCCGCCTCACTCTCCATTCTAAAAAAGAGACCTATGCGATGCATCTCTCTCATCTACACAAATCTAGTTCCCTGCTTTAACCTGAGTTACACATTTTCTGAAGTCAAGGCATACTCTTGAATCCCAATTATCGAGTCATCTCGACCGGCGGAAGAGATCTTTGTTGAATAGGCCACAAACTTTGTTTGTGTAAAACTGCTCATGATATACCGTTCCCAATGGCTGCGGGGAGACTATTTATATATTCATGATCATCAATTTATTCAACCACTTCCTTTATTATACTGCTCGTGAAATAGGATACTTTGGTAAAACAGATGCTACCCTTAGCATAAAGAGCTCTCATTCCTCCCCACTACTGTCAGGATACATTCAAGATGACGGAGATGAGTTTAGCATCTATTTCCTCCTGATTACACCCTTCGGGAACCAAAGCCTGGCAAAGGTCATGTTATTGATTTAATAGTATATCCCGAAAGAAAGTCTGCAAAAGAAAGAGAGTAATCTATATAAAAAAATGGCTGCCGACGCTCATAGCCTGCAGCCATTTTATAATCAGTCACTTTTAAAGCGACATTACCAAATTTTAGTATCCGGTGTTCTGTGACAAGTTTGAGTTAAGATCCCGCTCACCTGACGGTATGGGCCATAAGTAATCCCGCGGCGCTTCGAACGACCGGGTATGCTGCCCTGGAACCTTATTGAAACTACTGCCACTAGCGTCTTCAGCAATGTCAATCCCGTGTATATTACCGTCAAGCACATTTTCTGCCGTTCCCCACCGGCGGATGTCTGCCAAGTGAAGACCCTCCCAGGCCAGCTCAATTATTCGCTCATTGCGAATAAAGTCGATAGCCTCCTGTTGTGTCATCGTTGTGACGTCTTGAGGCATTGGCAGGTTCACCCGGTCACGGATCTCCTGGATCGCGTCGTTTACCGACTGATCAAGCTCACCCAGCTCAGCCTTCGCCTCTGCATACATCAGCAGGACATCGGCGTACCTCATTTTTATAAAGTTGAGACCACTGTTGGTCGGTGATGACTCATCTTGCGGATCTACGTACTTCATGGCGGTGTAGCCGGTGTATGTGTTATTGTAATCCGTCAGCAGAATCCGGTTGCCGGTCGGGCTGCAGTAGCCGGCCGGTGCTCCACTTTCGCATGACGGATACGAATTATAAACCATCCCGTTGAACTGAGCGCCCGGAAACAGGACCGTAGCGTAGAACCGGGGATCGCGGTCGGCATACATACCGAGCGTCTGTACCGTGGGATTGCCGCTGCCATCATAGGTAATTTCCGGCGGGCTCGGGTCGTAGTTCGGCGAATCCCCGATGGACTGCCCATCATTCATGGGAAATCGATCCACTAGTTCGCGCGTAGGTGCTATATTGACCTCGCTGCCCATGGTTTTTGGCGCGAAATCCGCCCACGCCGACCAGCCATTCTGGCCAGATACTTTCTGGTAGTCTAAAATGACCTCCTGGCTTTGCTCACCCGCATAGGTGAAAAGATCCCGGAAGTTCGGGTGCAGTTGGATGTGATCGTATGCGGCATCATTCATGATAGTAGCAGCCTTGTCTCTGGCGGTTCCGTACAATGTGTTGGCACGAGAGGTATTATCCTCGTGGTGTTCCTGCCAGCTGGCCTCGTACAGGGCGGTCCGGGCTTGATAAGCCACAGCAGCTTCTTTTGTTGCACGCCCGTAATCTGAGGAGGACAGATCCGCCCGGGTACCAAGCAGACCCTCTGCTTCCGAAAGGTCAGCTATAATACGATCATAAACCTCTTGCCGGGAGGCACGGCTCACACTTCGTGCTTCCTCTACGGAAGGGACGTTCGTGAAGACCGGTACTTCGCCAAACATCCACAGCAACTCGTGATAAAAGTAGCCGCGCAGGAACAGAGCTTCACCGCGAATTCGATTGGCAGTTTCCTGTGAAAGTATGTCACCACCTACCTCATCGAGCTGAAAGAGGATCTCGTTGGCCCGGCTGATGCCGGTGTACATTTGAGCCCATATACCGGCCGACCACCCAGACTGAGCATTGGCGCGGCCCATCACATACTCGTGCTGGCGTCTCCAGTCGGCATGTGAATAGCCTATTTCGGTGGTACCGTCGAAGTACAATGGGTCCAGGTCTTGGCCCATCATTTCGTTATAAGCGCCATTTAGGGCGGTGTTGAAATCACGCTCATTGGACCAGAATGTCGCCGAAGAGACTCTGTCTGTTGGTACGGTGGTCAGGAAATCATCGCTACACCCTGTGGTTCCAAGAGCGATACATACGATCAGTATGCCTAAAAACAATACATTCTTTGTCTTGTAAATCATAATATTGGTTTTTTTTAAAATCATTATCTTGGTCATTTTAGAAGCTGATATTGGCGCCTATGCTGATCACCTTGGTCTGTGGATAGTAGTCGCCAACCGTCCATGGATACTCCGGATCCAAACCGATACCCAGGTTATTCTTCATCCATAGGTTCTTACCGGTTGTGTAGATCCGCAAACGCTGTATGCCCAAGCGGCTGACAATATCATTGGGCAGCGTGTAGCCAAGTTGGATATTACGCAGCTTCACAAAACTCCCGTCTAAGATCCACCAGTCGTTCATGTTGTAATAGTTCCGGTTGTCGTTAGAATAGTAGGCGGGGTGCCGGGCATCTTGATTATTGGGCGTCCAGTAGTCCTTGTGCCACTCAGAAGTGTAGTTCTCCCACACCGGACCCTGGGCGAATCCGAGCCCCAGATACTGATCCCGTTTACCTACACCCTGAAGGAACGCGCTGAAATCGAAGTTTCTCCAGCCAACATTGATATTCAAACCAAAAATGTCGCGCGGGTTGGGATCACCGATCACTACACGATCTGCTTCATTGATAATCCCGTCGTTATTCTGATCTTTAAAAATAACGTCACCCAAACGTGCGGGATCCCCCGGAACATCAGCGTGACTGTCAATTTGCTCGTAGGAGCTGTAGAGACCCTCGGTCTCATAGCCGTACCACGCATCAATCGGGGAACCTTCCTGAATTACGCTTTGATCGAGGTTACCCCCCTCGATATACGGGCCAGTATCAACCAAGTCAATGACTTCGTTCTGGTTATCAGAGAGGTTGAAATCAATACCATAGCTGACTTCTCCAATATCATCCTGCCAGCCGACAGCCACTTCCCATCCTCTGTTTTCGACGACACCCGCGTTCTGGAAGGGCGCGTTGAGACCGACCATATCGGGTACAGAAAGTGCCAGGAGAATGTCCTCGGTGCGACGCTTGTAAATATCACCCGTAACGCTCAGGCGGTTATTTAAGAATGACGCATCTAATCCGACATTAGTGACTGTAGTGGTTTCCCAGGAAAGCTCTTCATTGACAAGATCCGTGGCAGCACCGCCCGTGGACCTTGCACTGCTGGCGTTGCCTAAGTGATATGGAATGCCAAGATCGATGGAAGAGTAGTACGAGTACAGCGGCACATCCTGGTTGCCAAGCTGTCCCCAGGATCCGCGAAGCTTCAGCTCGTTCACCCAGTCGACATTGAAGAACGACTCCTCAGTGATTCTCCAGCCAAGTGAAAAAGAGGGAAAGAATCCATATCTATGACCCTCAGCAAATCGGCTTGAGCCATCATATCGAGCGTTAAACTCGAACAGGTAACGACCCATCAGCTCGTAATTAAACCGTCCGAACACTGAACGCAGGGCCCAATTGCTACCGTAACCCAGATTCCCGTCGTTCGTTTCGTTACCCAGGTTAAGCTGGCGTAACTTATTGTTATAAAACTGGTCTCGCCAAGCCCGGAACTCCTGAAAGTCGTACTTGGTCTGTTCATACCCGACCACGCCGGAGATATCATGATTTTCACTAAAAGTGTGGCCGTAGTCGATCAGCGCCCGTAGTGTCGTTTGCTTCTCCGTATTATCCCGGTTTTCCCCGAAACTGGGTCCCCAGTAGAATCCATCGTCGGGATACTCCGGAATGAGATCAGGATCGGTCCGGAACAGCTCCCAGTCCATGCTGCCGTAGTCGAATGAGGCCAGTGTCTGCAGCTCCGCCCAATCCGTTAACTGGAAGTCCAGGCGACCGGTAGCGGTGCCTTCCCAGAACACTCGCTCTTCTGTACCGCTGACCTCAGCAGAAGCAAGTGCACTACGACCGAACAGGTTCGTACCATAGGTTCCATCGGAATACCGAACTCTAATTGTCGGCGGAG
>JBEPXS010000036.1:0-14434 GCA_041641755.1 Balneolaceae bacterium | reverse complement strand
CCGCGTCTTATTGCTTTTTTTGCTACGCTTATCCTTTCTTTACTGTATTGGCTGGCCAGAGATGGATTTTTTTTCTTTTCCACAATAAATTTTTCAATTTTTTGCGAAAGTTCCCAGGCGTCCAGCCAGCCAAGATTCATTCCCTGGCCACCAATCGGGCTGACAATATGAGCAGCATCACCTGCCAGAAATATGCGGTCCTCAGCCATGGGGCGGGCAATGTAGCGCTGTACTCCGAAGCTGCTTAGCATAAAGTTTTCAGTTTCACTGAGGTCGTATCCGGTACGTTTCCGGACTTTCTCCTGTAGAGTATCGCGATCCGGGGCTTCAATAAAATTATCTGTCTTCACCACCCAGCGCCGGCGATTATCGATTAGTGGAAAGCTCTCGATAAGTCCTTCTCGATGCAAAAATATGGCAGCTTTACTATTGAGGTCGGTATTATCGGAAAAATCGCCCATGATATAGGTATCGGGGTATCGTTTTCCTCTGTACGAAAAACCTGCAGCGTTTCTTACGAAGCTGTTTTTACCGTCACATCCGACAAGAAATTTTCCAGATAGTTGATTAGGCCCCTCCCTGGTAGATACCGTTAGTTCCACTGAATTTTCACTTGTATTTAACTCAGTTAATTCAGCGCCCCTGACTATACAGCCGGGTTTTATTTGTTCTAGTGTTTCTTCGAGTAAGTGTTCGGTCCTGTATTGAGGAAGGGAGAGTACGAACCTGTACGGTGCAGGGCAACGATCAAAAGACAGAGTCCCTATTTTTTTGCGGTCTCCCCAGGCAATACCCTGTTTTATTTTGATACCTTCCGTCAAGAACTGGTCGGCTAGTCCGATCTCTTTCATTAACTCAATAGAAACCGGGTGTATCCCCAAAGAACGGGAATGAGTGATACGATCGGTTCGTTTTTCAAGCACGATACAATCAACTCCCCTTTGGCTGAGAGTAATAGCCAGAAATAGTCCCACAGGCCCCCCACCTGCTATAACAACCTGGTATGATTGTTTGAGTTTACTCATGTTGGTAGGATAAGAGGAGTCTAAATGGGAAAATTTGTACAACTGTCCAATCTGGAGGTGCCTTTTGCAGCAGCTCACGGTATGTATAACTGCGCTTAATGGAGGTCAGCCCATCTTCGGTAATAAACGAGCTTTGGAATACCGGGCGTGCCAACAAGTTAAATAACAGATATCCTACGTCGCTGCGCTGTATGTCATTGAAAAGCACCTGGTGAGAGCTCAGCTTTTTTGCTTCATCCAGCAGCTTGAAAAATGTCTCTCCCTGCAAATGGTGCAGTAAGTGGTTGGAGATTACAAAATCGAACGTTTGCCCTTCATGCAATATCTCGGTAGAAGATGCCAGCCTGAATGAAACGGTTTCCGGGTGGTCCATATCCTGCACAAATTCGTAGGCTCGTTCATCAGTTTCAATGCCTGTTATTTTTGGATGGATATCGTCGTTGGCACACCAGTGGGCCAGTTTCAGGGGGATATCCCCACCACCAAACCCTATGTCCAGGATACTGCATTTATTACCATTCGAGCGAGCATAGGGACGAATATAACGCTTGTAGATGGTGCCCCAACGAGAAATAAGTCCATTGATGACACTGAATTGGCGATAGGTATTAAAGAGTTCGTACCGGTCACAGTTGGGATCATCCATCCGTTCCTGACTGTGCAGATTACGTTTTTTGAGAAACAGGGGCATCAATATTAACCTTGTTGCTTGAGGAATAGACCACTCTCGACCGTCAGACCGGGTCCAAATGCCATTGCCAGTACCTGTTCAGTGGGCTGTTGCATCGGTTGGTCCAATAGGTTTTTCAATACAAAGAGAATGGTGGCACTACTCATATTCCCATATTTTGAGAGTACTTCACGAGATGATTTTAGTTGTTCGGAATGGATGCCCAGATTCTGTTCTACTTTATCCAGTATTGCACGTCCGCCGGGATGGATTGCCCAATGTTTGATCTGATCGATATTAGTCTGGTAGGTTTGCAGTAAAGGTTTAAGCGAAGAGCGTAAATTTGATTCGATAATCTCCGGCACATAGGTGGAGAGGACCATATCAAAACCGGTATCGCCGATAGTCCAGGCCATATCTTGCTCGCTCTGTTCCACAATGGTGGTTGCAAACTTATTCAGCTGATAGCACCCTTTCCTGTTATCAGAAGGTTGACTGCTGACGATGGCTCCAGCCCCGCCATCGGCAAAAACGGAAGCAGAGATCAGGTTATCGGTTTCCTGTGATTTTTGAAAGTGAAGGCTGCAAAGTTCCAGGCAGATAATCATGACAACTGCATCCTTCTGCGTTTCGCAAAACGATTGTGCCATTTTTAAGGCCGGAAAGGCGGCGAAGCACCCCATAAAACCGAGATGAAAGCGTTGTATAGATGAAGCCAGTGAAAGTTGTTTAACAATTTCATATCCGGGACCAGGTGCAAAAAAACCAGTGCATGAGACAGTAATAATATGGGTTATGTCCTCAGCTTTAATTTTCGGGTTCTCATCTATCAGTGAACGGGCTACATCCACAAACAATTTTTTAGCATGTTCTGCATATAATTGATTTCTGGTCCCGGTGGAAGGGGCTGAGAGCGTACCATCTCGATTAAAAAATAACCGGGGATCACCATTAGAATTAAAATCCTCAACTACGGAATGCCTTTTGTCTATGCCTGATTGTGAGTAGATCCTATGGATGATGCTACGAGTGGCACGGTCATCACTTAGATATTCTTTCATCTTATCTCGCAGGAAATCCTGCCGATAGATCTGTTCAGGCACTTCAGTAGCTATGTTGTGGATATAAGCAGCCATAAGCTAAAAATGATTATCTGTTGCAGAGGTGATTTCACGGCTATTTGGTTACCTGTAGAGGTACAATTTCAGTTTGGTAATAGTTGATGTCAATAATTGGTCAGATCCGCAACCCATATTATTATATCAATACCTGCTTTATTAACGAAACTTTTATAAAGAAGGTTCTACAGGCGACTGGTGAGATAGTGAAAACGAAAATTATGTAATATTCCCGCAATGCTGAGACCGGCAATAAGACCCATCCAAAGTCCTTGTGGCCCAATTTGTTGGACTATCCCGAGATAGTAGCCAAGTGGAAGTCCTATAATCCAGTAGGAGATAAGATTAACGTACATTGGGATTTTAGTATCTTTCAGGCCTCTGAGAGCGCCAAATCCTGCAACCTGTAATCCGTCGGAAACCTGGAAAATTGCTGCCATGTAGAGTAGCCCCACAGCGACAGATTGCACCGAAGAATCATCGGTATAGATGCCGGTTATAAACTCTGGGAACAGGTACATAGCCAGAGCCGTGCAGCTCATAAATACAACACACATGCCTACTCCCAATAAGCCTCGTTTTCGCGCTTCAAGAAAGGAACCAGCTCCCACGGCATTTCCTACACGTGTTGTAATGGCAGTTGAAAGTCCAAGAGGAACCATAAAGGTCATGGCAGCAAAGTTAAGTGCAATTTGATGGCCCGCTACAGCATTGGTTCCCAGTGTTCCCATTAAGAGGCTTACTACAGCAAACATGGTGACTTCCATCGCTGAACTGATACCAATTGGAATACCGACATGTAACACCTCTTTGAGATAGCTCCACTCCGGCAACCTGAAAGCCCCGAACAGATCAAAGCGTTTAAATGAATCAAAAGTTGCTGTAAACCAAAACATACCGATAAACATAACCAGGGCTACCAATGAGGATGCGTAACCACACCCTTTAGCACCCATTTCAGGAAAGCCAAGCTTGCCATACATTAATACATAGTTCCCGGAGATGTTGACAAACACGCCTATCAATGCGAAGTACATGCCGGGCCGTGTGATGGAAAGTCCTTCACTGAAGAAACGAAGTGACATGTACGCAAAAATTGGAAAAATGCCCCACGAAATGGCATCGAGGTAGTCCAGAGCTACGGGAATGATCTGAGGAGTTACTTGTAATAGCTCCATCAGCAGCCCCAGATCCCTGATAATGAAAAATATGGGAAGTGCCAGCATCTGGCTAAGCCATAATCCCTGCCGGACATTTTTGCCGATATCAGTAAAATTACGTGCACCCAGCAGTTGAGCAACAATCGGAGTCAGGGCCATCAGTATCCCTGCGGCAAGCATGATAAATGGGAAGTAAATCGCGCCTCCGATGGCGATAGCAGCCAGATCCTGTGCGGAAAGGTTACCGGCCATCACCGTATCTACAAAGTTCATCGACATCTGCAGCAGTTGCGCTATAATGACAGGTCCCCCGATGCTGAGGATTTTAGTAGCTTCTTTTCTGAGATTTTGTTGGTTCGGCAAAAAGGTAGAAATCAAGATGCGTCGGAATCTGTAAGGTTGCAAACGAATGCATATGGTAGGAATAACAAAGCGGAAAAGGAAGGGTTCGGTTAAGGAGTTTTATGCTACCGTTTTAAACCACTTCTGGGGACAAGTTCATCGTTTCAAAAGCGGAAGCTTGATTACAAATGTAGTTCCGCTTCCTTCTATTGAAGCAAAAGTAATGGAACCGTTATGAGCCTCGATTATTTTTTTACTAATTGCCAGTCCAAGACCTGTACCACTGGATTTGGTAGAGAAATTAGGTACAAAAATTTTGGACTTGTCCTCTTCTGAAATTCCCGAGCCGTTATCTTCTACCTCAAAAAAGGCACTTTCTTTTTTAAGATAACTTTTCAGTATGATGGTTCCATTATCGTCCGACATTGCTTCAAAAGCATTTTTTACCAGATTGATGAACACCCGCCTTAGCTCATCCGACGCTCCATTTACGAAGATAGGATATTCGGTAAGTTGCAATTTGATATCGGTTTTGTCATCCTGCCGGTACAGATCCGCCACCGATCGAATAATATTGTTGGCGTTTACCTTGGAAAATTCTTGGTTAATTGGTTGTGAAAATTTTGAGAAATCAGATGCTATATTGTTTAACGTTTGTATCTGTTCGGTGAGATTCTTGGTAATTTTTTGGATGTTATCGGTTAAGGTCTCTATATCCTGCGTTCCGTTTGCTAATTGTCGTTCAAGATGTTGTACGTTCAGTTTCATCGGAGTCAGTGGATTTTTTATCTCATGGGCAACCTGTTGGGCCATCTCTTTCCAGGCAGCCTCACGCTCGGCAATAGCTAGTTCTCGACGTAAATCTTTAAGGCGTTCAACCATCTCATTATATGCTTTTGCCAGCATACCAATCTCATCATCCGATTTCACCGGAATTTTTGTGTCCAGTTTACCATGAGATATTTTGTTCAGCCCTCGCTGGATAGAGCGTAGTGGCTGAGTTACGCGTTTGGCAATCAGTGTGGTTGCGATCACAAATATTCCAAAAGTAAATAGGTAAAAAACGATCAGATAACTGGTAGTTTCAAGTAATTGCTGATCGTATTTTGGTGATTCCAGGAAAGTCGGTATGGCTACTGTACTAACAGGCTGGCCTTCGGGTGAGAGCAGTGACTGGTATCCAATAAGCAGGTTTTGCGATGCCAGTTTAACCATCCCCGTAGCCTGATTCTTTTGCCTGATATACAGGTCGTTATACACATCAAAAGGGAGAATGGAGGGCAGCAGGTTTTGCTGGTAGATTTGTGGAGTAGTTGATTCTTTTAATAGATTATCACGATAGTATGCTGCATCAACATCTAGTGGATTTACAAGCGGTTGCATAGAAAAATTGGTATTTCCCTTGATGCTGCCAATAAATTGTGGGTTATCCTGGATTGAAGAGGCCAGTTTTTCCAGTTTATCGTACAGATCCTGGCGGACGATCTCCTTGTTTTGATCGTGAATGGCATAATGAGTGGTAGCAATCAGTAATCCCAGAAACAAAAGCGTTGCCAGTAAAAAACTGTCAAGAATACGATGTTCAAAACGTTGTTTGGGTTGTCGGAAAATAGATTGGCCGGCATAAATCCATAAATAGAGTGGAATAACTGCCAGGCCTGTAAGTAACAACGTGAAACTGAGGCGGAAAAAGGCAAAAAGCTTATTCTTTGTATTCGGAGAGCTGGTACTTGCCTTTATAACACTATCCTGGCCGGTTTTAACAAGCATGTTCCGGTAGGTTTGTTGGAACTCATTGCTCGAATAATATAAAATCGAGTCGTTGGAAAGTGCTTCTAATTCAGCTTCGCGTAACTTGTTGTAACGCGGGAAATGACCGGCTAGCCCTTGTTTGCTGCTGCGTACCAGTTCTCCGTTATGATACTCAAGCAGAAGCAACGATTCTTCCCAATCGGAATAGGTAAGGGAGGCAAGGACCGCCCGGATCGGCTTGTCATAGTCGGGGTGTTCTCGATACACCGAGCAGAGAATCCAGGCAATTTGTTCTTCACTTTCTGGACTGAATATCGGGATCCATCCCCGGTAAAAGGTGTCGTATCGTGAACTGCTTTCCAGCTGGGGAAGTTGCACAATGGGACGGTTATTGGCTTTGTTGATGCGTTCGATTTCTGTTGCGGCCGATAGATAATTAAGATCAAAGACGGTTGTCCAGTTGGGGGCGTTCAAATCGGTTGAATAGTCAGCAATTAAGTCACCTGATGGTTTGATTAGTTGCAGATTAAATGAATATGTTCGAAGATCGGGAGTTAATTTTTCCTCGATGGTCTGGCTAAATGTAGACTGGAGGAAAGGAACACGTTCATTCAGATCCTGGTTGGTTATACCCCCCAGCCTGTTTTCAAGTTCAATAAGCATCTGGCGGGTTACTTGTCGGGCAACGGGATCTTCCTGTCCTCGAAAAGAACTAGCATTTTGAAGTAATTTATTTTCTAACCGTACGAACTGTGCCTTTTCCAGAATGGGATAGACACAAAGAGCAATTAGAAAACTGCCTAACGTAATAGCCCTGACTATAGAAAACGAAGAAATAATATAATTATGTCGTATCTGAAGGAAAGCCAGAGACATTATTGCAATGAATATCCCAATGGTAAGCCAGGTAGCCCAGTTAAATGTGAAGTGAGTAGGAAGGTATAACTGTAGAAATATTAAACCGAGCAAAAAGCTGGATGATGAAATTATTAAAACCAGTTGACTGGGTTCTCCTTCCGATTTGAGAATAAAGTGACAAATACTTGCAAAACCATATATAACCGAAAAGAGCAGCAAGGCAAGAGCGCAATAGGTAACCAATGTTGGGAAGGTAGGAAAAATCTGAAGATCAAAAAGGGATATATCTATTTGTGTTAGCAGATGATAGCTTTTCCTGATTACCAGCGTTATGACACCGGCCCCTGCCATCCCAAACAAAGCGGAATTTAGCATAGCACGCAGAAAGTTGGAATGGGATCCCCGATTCGGTTTTTTTTGCAGAAAATGAACGATAGTCTCTATGGTAATAAAAGTGAATACACTGGTTTTTGCCAGCAGACTAATATTTAGCAGAAATGGAGAAGCCTCTTGTGATATCCCGGTAAACCATCGTTCGGGAATACTGAGATAATTAAAGAACATCCAGGTACCGGCAATGATCAGAAGCTGCAAGAAGAGGGTATCCCAGCGGCGGAGTGATCCAAGCCAAAATATCGAGAGAATAATTACTGTAGTATAGGCTACCACTGCGAAAAGAGATCTCCAGTACCAGGCTTTTTGGTCCCATTCCTGGGTGGTTGGCCCGTATTCACCAGGAGGAATAAAGGCTATTCCTACTGAATCACGGCTGTGGGCTGATAACACACGGAAATCTAAAACAGAGTCTGGGAAGGCCTCAAAGAAGGAAAGTTCTATAGGATATTGCAGCTTTTTCTCTTGCTCCGAAAGTAGGTTGAATTCATGGCTCTGTCCAATAGGCAGGGCGTTTTCTTGCTTAATTCGGCTGGTGGTCACCAGCTCGTAGTTAATGGCGCCGCTAGTGTCCTCAACTGCAAAAGGTACACTACAGAGAAATGAAATCACATTATTTTGGTTGAATACATCTACAAAAGGTTCATCACCCGAAGTGTCGGGTAGCAGTTCTTCGGGATAGGAGGAGAATGAAAATCCATTCCATACAAGTGAGGTCGTATCCTTGAAAAGAGTGACTCCCCAAAATGAGGGATACTGCTCAAGATATCGGTACAGGTTTTGGTGAGTAGTATCGGTTTGTAGCTGGGCCTCAAGTCGGTTAGCCAACTCCTGGCTATTCACCAACAGTTGATCATGTTGGTGATTATAGATTTGAACTGCCTGTTGCAGGCTGGCTTTTATTCCCGAATCGCGGCTTACGGAGTATGGCTTGATATGGTACAGCCATCCCTCCATCAATAAAAGACATAGAAGGAGCCCCCCCGCGGTTATTAACAGAGAGAGCGTACTATTATAAAAAGAGTTCTTTTCTTCCATTCCGTAATGTACTAAAGAATGGAAAATATGCCGTGATTTTAACCTTGAATCAAGTTGGGTATATTTTTATCCGGTGTTCCTTCCAGTACCCCGATAATAGCGTTGGCAGCCAGCATACCGATAGCTTCTCGCGTTTCGTGGGTAGCACTGGCAATATGGGGAGTCAATACGCAATTGGGAGCAGAGAGCAGATCCGGGTGTACATCGGGCTCATCTTCGAAAACATCCAGTCCTGCACCCCCAATTTTCTTACTGTGGAGGGCCTCCGCCAAGGCAGCTTCGTCAACAACAGCTCCCCGTGCTGTATTAATAAGCAGAGCATGGTCCGGCATCAAATCCAAAATCTCTGTGTCAATGGCGTGGTGAGTTTCATCAGTTAGCGGACAATTTAAGCTGAGCACGTCCGAGCGTTTGGCCAGGGTCTTGATGTCAGTACTATACTCAGCTTCTAGCTCCCGCTCAGTTTCAGGGTCTGTTTTCGAACGATTATGGTAGATGATATTCATGCCAAAAGCTTTGGCACGCCGGGCTACCGCAGTACCGATACGTCCCATCCCGAAAATACCCATGGTTTTACCATTCAGTTCCATTCCAAGAAATATAAGTGGATCCCAGCCATCAAATTTCCCCTCATAAATATACTCTTGTGCTTCTACGACTTTTCGGGCGGTAGTAAGCAGTAAAGCCATACAGCAATCGGCACTGGATTCGGTGAGTACATCCGGGGTATTCGCTACTTTGACACCCGCTTTTTTTGCAGCCTCAACATCAATATTATTATAACCGACAGCGTGATTAGCTATAATTTTTAATCGGTTACCAGCTGCAATTACCTCTCTAGTAACCGGGTTAGAAAGCATGGGCAGCAGCGCATCAAACTGTGGTATGGATTCAATCAGTGCTTCTTCCTCTGAAAATTGTCCCCGTTTTCCTACCACAACGTCATATTGATCGTTAAGTTTTTGTATAACAGTATCTACAATCGGTTCAGTAATGAGAACTCGGTGAGACATATTGATTATCGGTTTAATGGAAAATCAGTTCCGTTAATATTGATCTGGTGGCTTTTTTGCAGTTTATCTGGAGGAATTTCACGATAGATAAAGGAAAAGATAACAAGTGCCTGAGTACACATTTGGTCAGAATTACGCCATGCATTAAGCGTTATTGAAAGTGTGTCATTTTGGGTATCATGGCGGGCACTTCCTATGCTGGTACAGCCATCCGGGAAAGTACCGGTCACTAGTAGTGCAGGATTGCCACTTCGTTCAATAACATTGGCTGAATCAATATAAATGGTAGATTTTTCAGCACCTTGCCCGCGAGGAGTTATTTTTACCAAGTTTGTATACTCTTCAGATGCCGAGCTTTTTTTGTGGGAGGAGGCACAGCCCATCATCAAAAAAATTACCATCGGTATGATACACAGAACTGTTCTCCACATTTGTGTTACTCATCTTCCACTTTAGTAACTTCAGCATCGTTCCACATGCGTTCCAGTGCGTAGTAATCACGAAGTTCCTTTTTAAAAATATGCACTACCACATTTACATAATCCAAAATAACCCACCTGCGGGAATCGCGCCCCTCTTCTTTCCATACAGACTCTCCTAGTTCTTCTTTGGTGGTTTGTAAAACGTTATTGGCCAGGGCCTTTATCTGCACATCGGAAGCGGCGTGACAAACCACGAATTTGTCGGTTAAAGTCGTTAGATTATGAACATCCAGAATGGTAATTTCTTCCCCCTTCTTTTCTAGAAGAGCATTGGTGATGACATCCACAAGCTTGTTGGCATCAGCCGTTTTAGAGGGACTTACACTTGTAAATTGTTGTTTCTCTTTCTTCGTTCGGGCGTTTTGGGTCATATAGTTAATTTAATTTTAGCGATTGATAGTCGGAGCCGATTACGACTGTGGCATCCAGATAGAAATCTTCGGAGGCCTCAATGATGATGTTTTGTTGTTCTATGCCGAGCGCCTCAGCAACACGCTGGGCATTTTCTTTATCAAAAGTCCGTGCTATGACAACAGTTTCTTCCAGATCAAAGTTTTCGAAGTTGCCGGTTTCTACAACATCAAATCCGTTTTTTCGCAATACTGCTGTAAACTGATTTGCCAGACCGGAAACACCACACCCATTTAGTACTTCAATCTGAATAATATTTCCTATGAGCTCGGTAGTTTGTTCTGCACGCTGATTCTCTATGCGGGGAAAAATTATGCGTGTACCAAGGGCTAAAAGCAATATAACAAGCAACAGACTCAAAAAGCCAATGACGGCATTCAGAGTAAAATTATTGTCTTTATCAGTTTCTGTCATTCGCTGGGTAACAGTCCGGGGAGGTGATCATTTAATATCTGTCGTATCCGAATCGGTTGTAGCGACTAAACGGATTTCCACCAAATCCGGAATAGGGTGAATACGGGTATTGTTGAAACTGAATGGAGATGTGGCTGTTTTCACTTATCTGGTAGTTCAGTTCTGCATTTCGAATAACGATATCTGCACCAAACTGATTATTGGTGTTACCCAAGCCTTGACCAAATGGAGAATGCATTAGTGAGATGTCTAATTCTCCGGTCAGCCGATCAGTAAAAAAGAAATCCATGCTATTGGTGTAGGCGTTGACATTGCGATACTGTCCGCCAACACTGGTAAAGGTCATAGAATAGGAATGGCTCATCTTCATGTTAAAGAGATTTGACCAATTACCGGCTTCATATCTTTGTTGCTCCTGGACCACGGGCCCCGAATAGTCGGCCTTGTTCAATTGGTCTCTGAACTGTCCATATGCAGTGATGGAAGTGACGACAAAAAGCGTGATCGTCAGAAGTAAAGATAAGCCTGTCTTTTTCATAGTTTGTACAATTTTAAAATAAGTCCACGTAATGAGAACCACTAACGAATAAAGATACCATTTATTTATTCATAATTAATTATAACAAAGAGTTATAGAATAGAAAAGGATTTTGTTCTTTTAACCCTAAAATAATCACTCTAATTGCAATAATTCCGGAAATAATCGATAAAAAGGTTCTTGGCGGAGGTGGAGGGATTCGAACCCCCGGAACCGCAAAACGGTTCAACGGTTTTCGAGACCGCCCCATTCGACCGCTCTGGCACACCTCCGGTTGAGAATAGAAACTTGTCCTGGCAAATAAAATGGAGTATATTTACAAGCTTTCAATTCTCGGAAGATAAAGGTAATCCAACTCAAATAAAAGTCTGCTGGTAAATAATGAAGTTAACCGATTTTAAGTTTGAAACAGATGATTTTAATATTCCTGAAGAGCCTGTTGAGCCACGGGATGCAGCTAAGCTAATGGTGCTTGATCGTGAAGAGGAAACCATAAAACATGAGAAGTTTTCGGATATACATAAGTATTTAAATGAGGGCGACGTTTTAATTTATAACAATACCAAGGTTTTCCCGGCCCGCCTGAAAGGTAAAAAAGAGAAGACAGAAGCGGACATTGAGGTTTTTCTGTTGCGTGAGCTGATGCCGGAAAATAAGTTATGGGATGTTCTTGTAGAACCGGCCCGTAAAATTCGTATTGGTAACAAGCTCTATTTTGGTGAAGATCTGATGGCGGAAGTCATTGACAATACAACCTCGCGCGGTCGTACCATCCGGTTCCTTTTTGAGGGAACCAATGAAGAGTTATATACACGGTTGGATGAGATTGGTGAAATGCCGCTGCCGCCTTATATCGATCGCGACCCTGTTGAGGAGGATAAAGAACGATACCAGAGTATATTTGCCAAAGAACGGGGAGCAGTTGCTGCGCCTTTTGCAGCTATGCACTTTACGCCTGAACTGGTTGAAAAAATTGAGGACAAAGGTGTTGAGGTTTTTCCCATAACGCTGCATATCGGCTGGGGGACGTTCCGCCCTGTAGAGGTTGAGGATCTGACTAAGCATCGCATGGATTCAGAAAACTATCTTATTTCTGAGGAAACCTCCCAAAAAGTAAACAAGGCGTTAAAGAGTAAGGATAATAAAGTGGTGGGTTGCGGTACCACGGCAGTACGTACTATTGAGACAAGTATTACGGCCAGTGGTATCTCCAAGCCTAGTACAGGCTGGACGGATAAGTTCATCTATCCGCCATACGATTTTAAAATCACCGAAGGCGTGATAACCAATTTCCATCGCCCGGAGTCAACAATGCTAATGCTGGGGGCGGCTTTCGCCGGGTATGACTTTCTGATGGAAGCGTATGAGGAAGCTCAGGAGAAGGATTACCGTTTCTTTGCCTTTGGTGATGCAATACTAATATTGTAGCAGTGAATTCACTTGCGCTTATTATTCCAGCTGCGGGGTCGGGAGAACGGCTTAACCGGGAAATACCCAAACCTTATATTGAAGTTGCCGGAAAAACGATACTGGAGCATACACTTGCCCGATTTATTTCCATTAAGGAGTTGCGCGAGGTAGTCATTGCCACTTCTGAAGAATATCTGGATACGGCACGTTCAATTTGTCAACGGGTTGTACACGGAGAGATTTCCAACACTTGCGTTGCAGGAGGGGCAGAACGGCAGAATTCCATTTTTAATGCCTTGCAGAAGATAGGAACTGTTGATTTGGTAGCTGTGCATGATGCAGTCCGGCCTTTTGTGGATAAAAAAAATATTCTTCACTGTATGCAGGTCGCTGAAGAGGATGGAGGTGCTGTTATGGGGGTTCCCGCCAAAGATACCATTAAAAAAGTAGACAGAAATCGAGTTATTACCGAAACACCGGATCGAAAGTTTTTGTGGCAAACCCAAACACCACAGATTTTCAGGAAGGAGATATTGGTTGCAGCACATAAGAAGGCCGAGGAAGAGAACTTTTTGGGGACTGATGATTCATCACTTGTTGAACACCTGGGCCATAAGGTAAAAATGGTACGGGGAGATTACACCAATTTTAAAATCACCTATCCCATAGATTTAAAATTGGCCGAAATGTTGCTGGAAGGGAACGAATAATGATGAAAGATATACGCATTGGTTACGGATACGACGTTCACAGGCTGGTGGAAGGTCTACCCCTGATCTTGGGTGGAGTCACTATCCCATATAAAAAAGGTCTGGCCGGCCATTCCGATGCTGATGTACTTCTGCATGCAATATGTGATGCGTTGTTGGGGGCAGCAGCACTCGGGGATATCGGGCAGCACTTCCCGGACCACGAGGAATCTTTTAAAGATATTGACAGCCTTGTTTTGCTTCGGAGATGTTGGGAGTTGCTGGAGGAAGAGGGTTATTCTATTAGTAATGTCGATGCTACCGTGGTGGCTCAACAACCCAGGCTGGCTTCCCACATTCAGGAGATGTGCCAGATAATTGGCAAAGTTCTTGGGCTGGATAGAGATAGGATATCGGTAAAAGCCACTACCTCTGAAAAGCTTGGCTTTGAAGGAAAGGGTGAAGGAATATCAGCTTCTGCCATAGCACTGGTTTATAAAGAATGACTTATGCTTGAAGAATTTACACAAGATTTGATAGAGTGGATAAAAGTACTGCCACCGTTAAGTATTTATGCTGTATTCTTTTTTGTTGCGTACATCGAAAATGTATTACCACCTATTCCGGGTGATCTGCTGGTGGCGTTTGGCGGATATCTTGCAGCGGAGCAGATCATAGAAATAACACCAGTTTTTTTGCTCACCACCATTGCATCGGTTATTGGATTTATGACAATGTATTGGCTGGGCAGCCATTGGGGAACCCAGATCAGGGAACAGCGAGAAAAGTTCTGGATGATGAAATTTATACCGGTAAAATATATCGAAAAGGTCAGAAGGTGGATGCAGCGGTGGGGACAGGGTGTGGTCCTGGCAAATCGATTTCTTGCGGGAACCCGATCTGTTATATCACTTACTGCCGGTATCAGTCATACTCCGGTCACCTCAACTGTAATTAGCTCAACAGTCAGTTCTGTTTTGTGGAACTCAATTTTGCTGGGGTTTGGATGGATCGTCCATAAAAACTGGCGCATAATCGGAGAGTACCTCAATATTTACAGCCGTTTTATTCTGGCTGGAATAGGTATCTTTATCCTGATAAGGGTTGGGATCTATTACTTT
>JBEPXS010000035.1:0-14435 GCA_041641755.1 Balneolaceae bacterium | reverse complement strand
GGGGTGATCTTTGTTCGCGGAAAAGCTTCATTGTTCATACCAACCATACCGATAATTCTGGAGGGGATATTCCGCATTTGCTCCAGTCCACTGAAAGTAATACCATGTCCAAAGTAGCCGCCCCTTGTGGCTTCACCAGTCAGCTTGTTTTCGAGGTAGTCAAACAGTACAGCGTACCCTATTCTTTGATGGAACTCTCCCAGTTCAGCTGCTTGTACCATATTGGAAATCAAACTGTTCAGTGACTGGTAAGCCCGGTAATAATCACTGTCTGCCGGGATAAAGGCTTCGATCCATTTTTCCAGTATCTTGCCCCATTCTTCCAGCGAGCGCGGTTTGTGTACATTCTCTCGAGCTTTGCTGAGGTTATTCAAAAACCGGGAAAGCTTACCCAGCATATCTGCGTTTTCACTGCTTTCAATCTGATCGTACGGATAAATACCCTTAAACACCTGTTCTTCCATCTGAGCAGCAAATCCGAGCATCATCCGGTTGAGTGCGGCAACCCAGGTAAACTGCGAATTTCCGGGAAGGTCCATCCGTCTCTTATCTTCAGCGCTAATACCCCACCGGACTTTGGTATCCCTGATCCAGGCTTGCAGCCGTTCCAGCTCATCCTCGCTGATATCATACCGGACTCGTATTACATCTGAGGAAAGCAGATCCAGTACTTCGGTTACTTTAAACCGGCTGTCCAGAATCTCCAGAAGCTTTGAAAATACACCGTAAACAGCTTTACGGGCTCCCGTTTGATCATCTACTATATGGTATGGCAGCCGTGGCAGCTCTTTTTCGGGAGTGCCAAAAACAGCTTCAATAAACGGAGCATATGTTGAAATATCCGGGCACAAAATTGTCACATCTTCCGGTTCCAGATTCGGATTCTGCTCAAAAATATTCAGCAAATTGTCGTAGAGCACTTCTACCTCTCGCAACGGACTATGGCAGGAATGCACCTGGATTTCGATCTCCTGATCTTCATTCTGTTCAAAAAGGTCTAATATATTTGTTTTGTTATCAGGAGGTCCTGTTGAACCACTTCCTTCAATTGATACCGGTATGTTTTGGGGTGAGATTCCCCTTTTCCTCGCTTTTTCCTCAAAAATTTCAAGGAATTGTTCGCCTTCACTGCCCCACGAATCCCTGAGTGTTCCAAACAAATCTCCAACAGTAGGATTTCTCCAAAACCAGTGGACATCAACAACTTCCGATATCACAATAAAAGCCTCTATCGATGCTGGTGGCAATCCCGAAAGCCCGAACAGAGTAATCCGTTCTGGCAGACCATCCGGGGGGATCCCCCGTGCTTCAACCTCTTCCATAAACGCTTTATGTATTTCAGCCTGGTGCTTCCACTTTATTCCAGCAAAGCTTTCATTCCATATTTCATTAAGTTTCCGCCATAATTCAGCCTGCCAGGCTTCTGCTGCCCCAAGCCCCTTGGTATCCCCTTCTTGCCATTTCCGTAGCATTCCAGGTCGGTAGATCAAATATTTATCGAAGAGACCACCAACCCGGTTTGCCAATTTGCGTGTTTTCAAAGGGCTTATATTCCCTTGATCACCATGTAGATAGTTCCATACAGACAGGTAGGGCGACTTATTGGGTATCTCACTTAACAACTGATATAACGTCCACGTCATCGGTTCACGGTCAGAGGGTAGTTCTTTGGGGATATCAGCATCCATGCAACGATAAAGGGCCCACAGGCGCTCTGCCGGGAACTCAAACTTGTAGTTTGCTGCAATACCACATTTTCTCGCCATTCGGGTAGAAAGCCAGCGTGCCATCCCATGATTCTGAACAACGACAATCTCCCTTGCCAAAGGATCTTTGAGGGGCTGATCGCTGTACAAGTTTATTAGCCTGTCTGCCAGAGGCTCAAGTTGATTGCCGTAATAAAATGTGAGCATGCTTTCCATCTGCTTCAACTGTGTTACTAGTCAACTAAAGTAACAATATGTATCAACAGGATGAAAGATGATTTAGGGTAACTAAAATTTATTCTTTATATGAGTTGTCCACCAACTCATGAACGTAAAGCAGTACATTTAGTCCTAAGTTAGAGGTATCATAAGCTTAAGATTCATTTTTTCTTTTTAGGCAGCACACAGATATATTCAATGCCACTGAATGTTATTTCTATAAATAAAGAGTTTGATGCTTTACGAGCCATCAATAATTCCAAGCAATGTAGGCTGGATTGAAGTTATCGCAGGCGGTATGTTCAGCGGTAAGACCGAGGAACTTATACGTAGAGCCAGACGTGCCCATATTGCCGGCCAGAATGTAGTGGTTGTAAAGCCTGCTATCGATAACCGCTATAGTGACGATGAGGTTGTATCGCACGATGAATCTGCGCTTCCTGGGCTGGTGGTGGATACTGCAGATCAGATTGTACTGTTAACAGGAGAATCTGATGTTATCTGCATTGACGAGGCACAGTTCTTCGACAACCGGATTATTGAAGTCTCGAACTCACTGGCTAATGATGGCAAACGGGTAATCATCGCCGGGCTGGACATGGATTATGAAGGGCGACCATTTGAACCGATGCCGCAACTGTTAGCCATAGCGGAGTATGTCACCAAACTGCACGCCGTATGTTCTGAAAGTGGTGTCATGGCGCACTACTCACAACGAATTGTTGAAAATGAGGATCGATTGCTGGTTGGAGAAACCGACGCTTATGAACCAAGAGCCCGGCATTGCTTTCGCCCACCGGTAGATAAACGCCGTGGCAAGCCGATTCGACCATTCGACTCCAGTTCCAGCTCTAAACAGAATTCAAATCAGGCTGAGGGAAAAAGCGATTCAGATGATTGATATTATACGTGGTGTAATTGGGATGGGCGCTATCGTCGCTCTGGCTTATGCTTTTAGTAACAACCGAAAGCAGGTCAATTGGCGTTTGATCGGTACGGGGCTAGCCATTCAATTTGTATTAGCGATTTTAATTTTGAAGGGCGACGCCATGGCTGCAACCTGGTCTCCCCTGGGTTGGCCCAAAGAATTTTTTAGCTGGCTCTCCTCCTTTTTTGTTATCGTGCTTGATTTTACCACCGAGGGTGCTACATTTATTTTCGGAGATCTGGCTAAAAGTCCCGGTACGGAGGGTAGCCTCGGCAACTTCTTCGCCTTCCAGGTACTTCCGACTATTGTATTTTTTGCTTCACTTACTGCCGTCCTCTATCACTACGGAATATTACAACGTGTGGTTGAGTATATGGCAAAAGGAATGCAAAAGTTGATGGGGACTTCGGGTGCAGAGTCTCTTTCTGTCGTTTCCAATATATTTGTTGGACAAACGGAAGCACCACTGGTGATTAAACCGTTTATCTCACGCATGACCCAATCTGAGTTGCTTGCCGTAATGACTGGTGGTATGGCTACGATCGCGGGTGGTGTGATGGCGGCTTATGTACAGATGCTAGGTAACTCCTATGCACAGGCTCACGAGGTCTCCCTGGATGTGGGCCGGTTGTTATTTGCCGAACAACTCCTCGGGGCCAGCCTGATGGCAGCCCCCGCTGCACTGGTAATTGCAAAAATATTTTATCCTGAAACCGAAGAGCCTGAAACAGGTGGCGAGGTAGAACTTGACGTGGAGACACCCGACGCCAACGGTATTGACGCTGCTGCCAGCGGTGCCTCTACAGGGCTCAAGCTTGCAGCCAATGTGGGAGCAATGCTCTTGGCTTTCATAGCATTACTTGCCATGGGTAACTACTTTCTCGAACAGATTGGCAGTATTACCGGCATTAATAATATGATATCAGGTGGTCCACTTCGTATAGAAACTATATTGGGATGGCTTATTTCACCCATTGCTTATATTATAGGTGTCCCCTGGGCAGATGCTATAAACATGGGATCGCTGCTGGGTACTAAAATTGTATTGAATGAGTTTGTAGCGTACACGCAACTTGCAGATTTGGTCGAATCCGCGTCTCTCACACAAAAGACAACCACAATGGCTACATTTGCGCTCTGTGGATTTGCCAATTTCTCTTCAATCGCTATCCAGATTGGTGGCATCGGTGGATTGGCGCCCAACAGGAAATCTGATCTGGCTAAATTCGGTATCAGGGCAGTCGCTGCAGGGACAATGGCCAATCTCATGACGGCGACAATAGCAGGAATGCTCTACTAATATGAACACTGATCATGGTTAACTTAAAACAAATCGGAATTATAGCAGCGGGTTTTACGCTGTTGTTCACAACAATCAGCTGTAAACCCAAACAAGACACATCTGTTAAAAAACGGCTGGCCCGGGTAGGCAACGAGGTATTGACTCTTGAAGAAGCTACTGAACATATTTCCTCTTTCATGCTCGAACAGGATAGTGTCTCAGCCCTTCAACGGTACCGGAAAGACTGGATCCAGCGACAGATAATTTTGCAGGAGGCACAACGGGTTGATATTGCCCAAAATCCGGAGATACAAAAACGGTTAAAACGGATGCGCGAGGAAGTACTGGTACAGGGCTTAAAAGATTACGTATTAGCCGATTATGAAGAAGAGTTGACGATTACTGACGAAGAAGCCCGAAATTATTACCAGGCTCACAAAGACCAGCTTGTTTTGGATGAACGGTATGTTCGGTTCCGTCACTTGGTTGCCAGTACCCACGAACAAGCTCAATCAGCTCGCAGAGATTTAATGCGGGGTATTGAATGGCCGGAAGTAGCCAAAACCTATTCAAAAAGTCCTGAAGCCAAAATACAGGAGTCTGAAAAGTTCTGGCCAATCTCGATGGCCGTGGCTGATAACAATATTATGAATTCGTTCCTGCAACGAATTGGGATCACAGAAATATCTCCTATACGCCGGGTAAACGGGGATTATCACTTTGTTCAGCTAATGGAAACAAGACCTGCGGGTGGACATCCAGATCTGGATTGGCTGCTCAGCCATATTAAAGAGTGGCTGCGCCTGGAAAAGCGAAGAAGACATTTCAATTCCTATGTAAAGAATCTTTATCTTAACGCGCAATCCAATAATGAAATTGAAACGTATAACGTTTTAGAATCTAACTTAAACGAAGAATCAACTGAAATTGATACGCTTTTATCCTCAGAAAACAATGAATAAATTTCTCAGAACACTACCTTTCGTTCTCCTCTTTTCAACATTTGCGGCTTTCTCGATTGCCACCCCGGCGATTGCACAACAAAACCGATCATCAGAATCCGAAAAAACACTGGACCGGATCGTAGCAGTGGTAAACGATCATGTTATATTGAAGTCGGAAGTGGACCAGCAGGTGGCCGATTACATGTTGCGGTCACGTCAGCAACAGCAACAACAAAGCGTTCAGTTCAGCAAAGAGTTGTGGTATTCAATACTCGATAACATTGTACAGCGTTACGTATTGCTGGACAAAGCTCGTGAAGACTCAGTTACGGTAACTACCGAGAAGGTAGATCAACGAATTAATCAACGTATTGAGCAGGTTGTAAATCAACTGGGCAGCGAAGAAGCTATTGAAAAACAGATGGGAAAGAGTATTGTTCAGCTACGGGCCGATCTGCGACAGAGCTATCGGGAAGAGATGATCGTTCAACAATACCGGCAGCAACAGATGCAGGATGTCAGAATTACACGTCCGGAGGTAAAAGAATATTTTAATCGTATCCCACAAGACTCCCTTCCAACCATCCCAGAGCATGTTGCCGTCTCACAAATTGTTAAAATTCCGCCTCCCATGGAAGATGCTGAACAAGCAGCGTTACAGTTGGCCAGGCAATTACGCGATTCCCTGATAAACCATGACAAATCGATTGAAGAACTGGCACGACGGCACAGTGATGGACCGTCGGCCTCTGATGGTGGTAAGTTGCCCCTGATGCCACTTGATGAACTTGTAGCAGAGTATTCTGCTGCGGCCTCCGCCCTTCAGCCGGGTGAAATTTCCGAAGTGGTTGAAACCTCATTTGGTTTTCATGTAATACGTCTGAACAAACGAGTTGGCGACAGAATTGATACCAACCATATACTGATAGAAATAGATAAGGAAAGCTATAATGATCAGGCTGCTATCGACTCACTTAATGCCATCCGCGACAGTGTATTGAGCAATCCTGATATCACTTTTGCCGAGATGGCTCGCAAGCACTCTGAAGATCCGCAGACAGCACCTCAGGGCGGTCGTCTTATGCATCCTCAAAGCGGCTCTCGTCTTATCCCGATCTCTGGCCTGGACCCTGCCATGTATCGAATTGTACTTCTCCTGGATGAGGTGGGACAAATTTCGGAACCAAAGCCTTTCAATACCGGCAGTGGCAATAGTTCCAAAACTGCCTACCGTATTGTACGGTTGGACCAACGGGTCCCGGAACATGTGGCGAATTTGGAACAAGATTATGAACGAATTAAAAACATTGCGCTTCAGGAAAAACAGTTTCGCAAAATGCAGGAATGGATTCAAAACATGAAGGATGAGGTATATATCGAGTACAAAATCCCGGTACCTGAGCAATTTGCACAAAAAACCCAATAACGAATCTACATGAAGACAATTCCAGATGCACCTGCTAAGGCGGTAGACTTTTTCCAAGAATCGGTTCAAGGCATTAAAAATGAGATCGGCAAAGTAGTGGTCGGGCAAAAAACGATTATCGACCAGCTACTCATTTGTCTTTTTTCTCGCGGGCACTGTGTGCTGGTGGGTGTTCCGGGTCTTGCCAAAACGTTGCTTATCCGAACTGTCGCTAAAACATTGAATCTTTCGTTCAGCCGGATTCAATTTACTCCCGACCTTATGCCGGGTGACATCACCGGTACCGAAATTGTAGAAGAAAACCGACAGACCGGGGGAAAAACGTTTAAATTTGTGAAGGGACCGATTTTCGCAAATATTATCCTGGCTGACGAAATCAACCGAACTCCACCAAAAACCCAGGCCGCTCTGCTGGAGGGGATGCAGGAATATCACGTAACAGCAGCAGGGAACACCTATGATCTTGACCTGCCGTTCTTTGTTTTAGCTACTCAAAACCCGATTGAGCAGGAAGGTACCTATCCCCTGCCCGAAGCCCAGCTTGACCGTTTTATGTTCAACCTGTGGCTCGATTATCCCTCTCTTGATGAAGAGATGGATATCGTCAGTCAAACCACTTCTCCAAGGGTAGCAAATATAGAATCGGTACTGGATACCTCACAGATCAAGGAGCTGCAGGATCTCGTGCGCGAAGTACCGGTTCCCGAGAGCGTGTTGGATTATGCGGTGCGGATGGTGGGCATGTCGCGACCCGGTTCTGAGATAGCTCCCGAGTTTGTAAATAAATACATGAGTTGGGGGGCCGGGCCCAGGGCCTCTCAGTTTCTCATTCTGGGGGGCAAAGCACGTGCGCTGACCAAGGGGCGCTTTAATGTTACAGAAGATGATATCCGGGCCCTGGCAAAACCGGTATTGCGCCATCGCATTATCAACAATTATGCTGCCGAGGCAGAGGGATTAACAACCGACAAGCTTATCGATAAATTGATCGAAACGGCCTAATACGTAACCATTGTGGATTTTGTTTTTCAAGGCTTCCAATCAGGATTACCCATCTGGGCCTACCTGCTGCTAATTGCGGTCACCACCGGGCTGGCATGGTGGTCTTATAAAGATTTTAGAGCTATTAGGCCCGTCTACAGGTACGGTTTAATAGTATTGCGCAGCCTTACTTTTCTCATCCTCCTACTCCTACTGTTAAATCCCTTGTTCCGCTCAGAACTGACCAGTCTCGAAAATCCCGAAGTGCTGGTTATGTTTGATAACTCTTCCAGTATTGCCATAAATAAAGGGAACTATAAAGGAGCAACTGATTACAGGGAAACGATTTCCGATCTCAATTTTACCGGCATCGATCGGCTAAATTTTCGATATTTTTCCTTTTCCGGTGAAGTAAATCCGAGCCACCCCGATAGTCTGACTTTTGACGGTAGCCAAACCAACTTGCATAATACCGCAGAGGTTATGAAAAATAACGAGCGCGACTCACGTGCTGCAATCCTTTTTTCTGACGGAATTTTCAACCAGGGGCGTAATCCTGTTTTTATGTCCCGGCAATTGGGTATTCCGGTTTTTACAGTAGCCCTTGGAGATACGAGTCGCATGAAAGACCTGGTCGTTCAAAATATTGTTACCAACGCCACCGGTTATCTTAACACTCCTCATTCACTTGATGTAAGTGTGCTTAACCAGGGATTTGAAGGTGAAACATTTCAGGTTCAGCTTTTATCAGACGGAGAAGTTCTGCAGTCAGAAACAGTAACCGCTTCAGAAGAAAGAGCGACGCACTCGGTAAGTTTTGATCTCCAGCTAAAGGAAGAGGGGTTACAACAGTTTGAGGTATTTATACCTGCAAAGCAGGACGAGTGGACAGAAGCAAACAACCGCCAGCCGACTTCCATAGAGGTGCTGGATAATAAGCAAAGTATCCTTAGCCTGGCCTATGAAATTCATCCTGACGTACGATTGATCCGTTCGCTGTTACTGCAAGATGAGAATACCCAGCTAAGTACCCGAACCTGGCTGGGGGGTAACCGGTTTATTGAAGACGATCTTAATATTGACTCAGATACGCTCGACCTAGTTGTATTACAGGGTTACCCTGTACAAGGGATCTCATCTTCATTAGAATCTCAGGTAGAGACTATTCTTGAAAACGTGCCTGCAATCATATTACCGACGCCCGGAAGCATGCTCGACAACCTTCCTACATCAGTCTCTATCCTGCCGATATCAAATCCCCAAAATAACAGTGTAGTTGAAGTAAATCCTGTTCCCGTTGTTGAGTCAACAGAACATCCGGTCATGGAGCTCCCGGAGGTCTCTTATAATCGGTTGCCATCGGTTTACAGCCCAATACAGGGCCTGGAGCTGGCACCAGGGACTACCGTCTTATATAACAGCAGATATCAGGGAACCGGCACCAACCAGCCCTTAGTTGCCGTTCAGCAGGTGGGTAATCTCAGGCGTGCCCAACTTAACGCCTTCGGGTGGTTCAGAATTGCTCAAAGCACCAATCCTCAGACCCAAGAATTTGTGCAGGAACTGATCTATAACACTGTAAGCTGGACAGCTGCCCAACCCGACAATAGACGATTAAAAATAGAACCGGTACAAACAGTATTTACTGGCGATGAGCCGGTTGAGTTCAATGCTTTTCTTACGAATGAAAGTGGAGAGATTGAGGAGGAAGGCGTAATAACTGTAACAGTTTCAGGTGGAGAGCTGGATTCCAGACCCTACAATATGGATAATATCGGAGGAGGACAGTATCAGCTTGAAGTAGGTGCCCTCCCCAAAGGGGTATACCAGTACGAGGCGACAGCCAAAAAAGGAAATCGAACGATTGATACTCAACAGGGTGAGTTTTCAGTTACCGGATCAAATATTGAATATGTAAATACTATTCGAGATGATAACTTACTGAGTCAGATAGCATCAGAAACCGGGGGCATTTTTTACACATATCAAAATGCCGGTTCCTTATGGCAGGACATGGATGACAGGGATCTGCTGGAACAGAAAGAAACCATGGAGACTCAACTTTTTTACCCCCACCAACATCCCCTGTGGTTTATCATTGTGATACTGTTACTGGGAGCTGAATGGTTCTTACGCAAGTATGTTGCACTGCCTTAATAGGGCCCTCCTCAAAAGCACATTAAATGATGTGGGTCCTGTTAGAAATATATATTTACCCACGAACTAACCAACATACAACTTCAGCCATATGACGTGAAACTTGTATCGACAGCTATAACGATTTCTTACGATACAGCTCGACCCGAAAATTTTAGGATTGGGCTGAAAAAGATGACAATGTTCGCAATGTCAGGAAAAGTTTTGATGGCTACCGTGGCGATACGTCACTGGCCAACCTTATAAAGCGAGATATCCCAGAAGCAGCTGTAGCGGTTTGAGCTGGAGCTTACTGACTGGAAATTGCCCGTCGTAAGCAAGATTATTTTTAGATCTAATCAACACCGGATGGGTGGTTAACGTGCAACCAGTGGCAATATAGGTGAAAGTAAATTTGCAGAATATACTCTAAGACAGGCACAGCATTGAAAAGACCACATTGTAGTCCGACCCTTGGAACTCGTGCTGGGGAAGAGTTTGACAGCCACAATGTTAATCACACTGACTAGGAATATGTGCCTGTCTCAATCATATCGAAGGAAAGTAGGGCTATATCAGAGAGCGGTTGCTTCAGTATCACGGCCTACTTAAAAAAATGAACTTCAGTTTAATCACTCTACTTAACACAAACTTATGGAGTATTTGTTGTTTGGTTTAGTAAAAAATCCCCCCAATAACCCCTAATTTATTTCAACCTGGCCAAATAATCCCGTATACGGTCGGCATTCACTCCAATGTCTCCCCTGCCAATTCGTGATACAGACCGTACATCAATTTCACTGGCAGTTGAGTCTGTTTCAGCCGTGTCAACACGAATGACCACATCATCCTTGAAGCCATACCAAGCCAGAGTGTGCGTTGCTTCAATACGTCCCTCCTGCTGGTCGTAATCTACAATCTCCCATGACGTAGATCGGGCTGCCTCTAATGCACTCTTAAAGGCTTCAGAATAGGGCTGATCCAGTATTAGTGTCTGAATATCAGGATAGTGTTCTTTTTGAATTTTTGCCACCTGCTCACCGCCGTATTCGGTGGCGTTTGGGGCATCGGCTCGCAACGGAACCACGACTTCGAATTCAGGTGGGGTTTGCGTATCCGTAGTAATATCATGAATGGGAGGATATTGCTGGGCTTGGTAGAACCAGTAACCGAAATTAGCAATAACCAAAACTCCCAGAAAAGCAGCGCTATACGCATACCACTTTCCACACAGTGGCTGCTCAGACTTGCCAATGATAAAAGGATATGCAAAAGACAAAATTAATCCTATTGCTCCAAGAAGAGCTCCGCCTGGTAGTAAAATTTGAAATGATGTATACAGTCCCCACAATCCCCATTGATAACCATAACCGGAAAGCAGAAAAGCAAGTGCCCCGATAGCAGAAATAATTAATGCCAAAACAGCGGTTTTTGATAACCTGGATTGCTGCTCTTTTGCTTCCATAGCCATACCCCTATAATTATTTATGATTTAGGGTAATGTAACAAACCTGAGAAAAGTATAAAGGCTTGTTTTGTCCAATTAAAGAAAAGCGGGTAAACCGGATACAGGGGGCTTACAGTTATTATCTTGGTTTGCGGTAAACCGGTACATTAGAACAAGCCTCTCCATACATCAGTTTGGCTACATGGTGGAGGAGCTTTTTGGTAGCATGCAGATAGATGCTCTCTGGAACCGGCTTATTACTGCAACCTTTTAACAATACAAACTTATCTTCATATTCGGTCCAATCAACCTTATCCAACTTTCTCCTATAAAGTTCAAAGAGAATATCCTCTTCTCTACCCTCAAATAAATCTTTGGTATAACTTGTAACATATTGCGCCACAAGCATGTAAGCCCATCGAGGAATAATGGCATCGGTTGAGCAGTAAACGGTCAGATATACATCCCTATACTGTGGCCAATCATGATTCTCCAACTCTTCACGGAAATAGTCCTCCTTGAGGATCATACCCTCATATAGAAATTCCTTCAGGTCCAATTCCACAACAGGAGTCTCATCATAAAACTGCTGAAGATCTATCGTTACCAGCTTCTTGGACTGCTTTACCTTGTTTACAATTTCACCTTCTGCACTGCTCATGATACAAAAAGTATATTCTTAGATTGAAAAGGATTCTCCACAAGAACAGGTACGGGAGGCATTGGGATTGTGAAAGTGAAAGCCTTCTCCATTCAGTCCCTCGGTAAAATCGAGTGTAGTACCCGAAAGATAGAGGAAGCTACGCATATCAACGACTAGTTTGATCCCCTTATCCTCAAAGAACTTTTCTTTTTCATCATCCTCAGCGGGATCGGTGTCAAAGTCCAGCTCATAGGTAAGGCCCGAGCATCCACCACTTACTACCCCAACACGAAGGAGGGCCTCCTCTGAAATATCTTGTTCTTTGCGAATCTCGTTGATACGAGATGCCGCGCGTTCACTCACAGAAATTGACATAAGTAACTACACCTTCAGTTTTAAATCTAATCTTGCAGAAAAGATTAGTTACACAGAAACCACTTCGATTTCAGGATCAACACGTTTAACCATACTTTCGATAGCATAAAGCGTACCAGAAGTAGCGGTTGGACATGTACCACACGCTCCCTGGTAATGAACCTTTAATCGGTTTCCATCGAGGCCGAGTATTTTGAGTCCTCCCCCATCAGCCAGCAGGTATGGTCTCACCTGTTCATCAAGCATTTCATTAATTTGAACCAAGCGGGGATCATCACTTTCCTGGACCTCTTTGGTAGCATGTACTTCATCATCTTCTGTAGCATCCGTCTGAATTTTGGCTTCACGGATCGGCGGAGCAAGTTTACGAAGTAACTCCGACCATACGGCGTCCCCATCCTGGGTTATCGTCACATACTTGTCTACATAATAGACGTTCAGTACGTGATCTATGGCAAATAACGCCCCGGCAAGTTCATCTGATTCTGCTTCTAAAGCATTCTCAAATGATTTGGTCACTCCATTCGTAAGCGGCTCGTCCAATACAAACCGCATTGCATCGGGATTTGGTGTTCGTTCAATCTCTTTAATCTTTGGCATAACTGGTTTAATTGATTTTACTTCCGTCCGTTATTTAGAACGAATATAAATAGAAAAACATTTCCTTGAAAATCGAAATTTTCCAAAACAAATACGGGCAAGTAGTCACGCGAACAATTCTTTCGCTTTTTTGATGCCCTCAATAAGGCGATCAATATCCGCTTTGTTGTTATAAAAACTAATAGATGCACGCGCGGTTGCAGGGACATCGAATCGTCGCATAGTGGGTTGTGCACAATGGTGACCCGTACGTATGGCTATACCCTGTTGATCGAGGATAGTACCTATATCGGTAGCGTGTATTCCATCAAGGACAAAGGAGAGTACTGATGCTTTCTCCTTCGCCGTGCCGATGATTCGCAGTCCATCTATGGTTAAGAGCTGTCCAGTAGCATACTCCAAGAGTTCCTTTTCACGGGCAGCAATCTGGTCCATACCGATATCCAGGAGGTAATCGATAGCGGAACTGTAACCTATACCCGCTGCTATAGGCGGCGTACCGGTTTCGAATTTATATGGCAGTCGATTCCAGGTAGTTTCCTCAAAGGTAACCTTGTCGATCATCTCTCCACCGCCCCTGAAGGGAGGAATTTTCTCCAGCCACTTCTCCTTGCCATATAAAATGCCGAATCCGGTTGGACCACACATTTTGTGGGATGAGAAAGCATAAAAATCACAATTGATATCCTGCACGTCTATCTTACTGTGCGGGGCTGCCTGTGCTCCATCCAACAGAACAGGTACATCGTGTTTGTGAGCCTCTGCAACAATCTTTTTGACAGGATTAACGGTTCCCAGAGCATTTGAGACATGCGTGATGGCTACAATTGCCGTTTGTTCATTAAAAGCATCCAGGTATTCATCCCAGATCAACTCACCGTCGTCGTTGACAGGAATAACTTTAAATTTGGCACCTGTTTGTTCGGCAATAAGTTGCCAGGACACAATATTGGCATGATGCTCGATCTCAGAAACTATAATTTCATCACCTTCAGAAAAAAAAGTACGGCCAAAACTGTTAGCGACCAGATTTATTGAGTCGGTTGTCCCAGTAGTATAAACAATCTCATGCTTATGCCTGGCATTGATAAGCTCTTGGACCTTCTCCCGGGTCAGTTCAAATTTATCGGTAGCCTCTTGGCTTAACGTGTGTATGCCGCGATGCACATTAGCGTGTTCAGCGGAATGGTACCGATTAATCCTGTCGATGACCGGTTGCGGCATCTGGCTGGAGGCTGCATTATCCAGATAAACCAGTGGATTTCCGTTGACCGTTTGTTTTAAGACGGGGAAATCCTTCCTGATTTTATCAAAATCAACAGAATAGTCTGTTTTTGATTTTACAGCTTCAGCCATGGTTTTTAGACTACAAGTTCAGAATCAAGCTGACGGTTCGTAAAGGCATGCACCTCATTTACCAGCAGTTCTTGAACAGATTCAACCGGAATATTTTCTATCGTTTCAAGTGCAAATGCATACACTAGAAGTTCACGTGCCTTTTCTTCCGTCAAACCCCGGCTTTTAAGGTAAAATACCTCGTCTTCCTCAAGTTGTCCCACTGTGGCCCCATGCGTACAAACTACATCATCAGCAAAAATTTCGAGCTGTGGTTTAGTGTTTACAAGTCCGCCACGCGACAAGAGCAGGTTTCGATTTTCCTGGAAAGAGTCGATTTTTTGAGCATGTTGCTGTACGTAGATCTTTCCGTTAAACACTGAATGTGCCTTGTCATTGATTACACACTTGTG
>JBEPXS010000034.1:0-14749 GCA_041641755.1 Balneolaceae bacterium | reverse complement strand
CGTAATGCCGTGCACACCCGTCGGTTACACCAGGGGCGCCAGCAGGTGCTGCATGTCCTGGAACGATCGCTGAGTAAAAAAGAGAGTCAACTGGAGCAGCTTCATCAAGCCGATAAAAGCCTTGATCGGGCTGATGAATATGAGAAGTATGGTCACCTGTTGATGGCTCACGCACATGAAAGTACAAGTCCCGATCAGGAACAGATTGAGGTCAAAGATCTGTATGATGAAGCTGAAACTATTATTATTATTCCTTTAAAAGAGCAGAGTGATATCGCAGAAAATGCACAGTATTATTATAAGAAAGCAAAAGAATCACGAACTTCTTACAAAAAAGCGATTGAACGTATCGGGAAAGTTGAAGATGAAATTGAAGAGTTGGAACAACTGCTCGGGGAACTGAACGGCATTGAGCATCTTCCCGACCTTGAAAAATGGATTAAGAAGAAGAGTGATATACTTGAGAAGTATGGATATGGCACAGGTGATCAAAAGCAGGCACAATCACCCTATCGGAAGTTTAAGATAGGCAAGTATGAAGTCTGGATCGGTAAAAATGCCAAAAGCAATGATAAGCTGACGAATCTTGCTAATAAAGAAGACGTTTGGTTGCACGCTCGTGGAGTGGCCGGTTCTCATACAGTTATTCGGATGGGCAACCAGAAAGAATTTCCACCCAAAAAGATTATTTTACATGCTGCCAGTTATGCAGCTTATTATTCAAAAGCCCGGGGAATGAAGAGTGTACCCGTTATGTACACAAAGGTTAAGTATGTACGAAAACCCAAAGGTTCTCCGCCGGGCGCCGTAGTCCTAGAGCGGGAACAAGTTGAAATGGTACCACCACAAAAACCAAGTAATTAATGGAGTCGATAAGCAATTTACCTGAACGTCTTTTTCTGTGTGGATTTATGGGAGCCGGTAAATCGAGTATCGGGAGCAAACTGGCTGAACAACTGGAGCTTCCCTTCGCCGATCTGGATACGATGATCGAGAAAGAAGCCGGGAAGTCAATCCCTCAAATTTTTGAGGAGGAGGGGGAAAAAGAATTCCGGTCGATAGAACGGAAGATGTTGTTAAAGGCGATAAGGGAGTACCAGGGAGTTCTGTCACTGGGAGGAGGAGCCCTGCAGAACCAGCATTTTGTAGACCACTTGAAAATTAACGGGCTGCTGATATTTATAGAAACCCCATTTTCTGTTATCTTGGACCGTATTTTAGAACACAAAAATCGTCCCTTACTGCTAAATGAAGACGGAACGATGAAGGACAAAGATGTGCTGAAAAATGAAATGAAGCAGTTATATGAAAAACGATTAAAATATTACCGGCAGGCAGAACTCACCATACAAACAAACGAACGGTCTTCAGTTGAAGCTACAACTTCTGCACTAGTCAAAAAGATAAAAAATCATGTCTCATACAATTGATGTTCCCATCTCTTACCAACAGGATTATTCCATATATATTGGTGATGACATTTGGGAGCAGCTCAGAGATTTTTGCCAGAATCTCTATTCGCCGCAACTTGCTTTTTTGGTAATGGACGAACGGATACATAGTCTGCATGAAGGCAGGATATTGAATAGATTTGAAAGCTATTTTGATCGTACAGAAATCTACGTAGTTCCAGAAGGAGAAAAGAGCAAGAGTTTGACACAATGGAACAAAATGGTGGATTTTTTGTTAACAAAAGGTGCTGAGCGTGGTACACCGCTGTTTGCTATCGGTGGAGGTGTGACTGGTGATCTCGCTGGTTTTGCTGCCTCAGCCGCTTTGAGGGGCGTTCCGCTTGTCCATTTTCCCACCTCTCTGTTGGCCATGGTTGACAGTTCTATCGGGGGTAAAACAGGAATAAACCATAACGTCGGCAAGAATTTGATCGGGGCTTTTTATCAGCCTGATGCGGTGTTTGCTGATACCGGTTTCCTGGATACACTTTCCATGGAAGAGTGGATCAACGGGCTCTCCGAAATTTTAAAATATGGTGCCATTCGATCACCCGATATTTTTGAGAAGGCTGTTGCACTGATAAACAAACCTGGTTTCCGACCAACAGAGCGGTGGGCCGACTTGATCAGTCAGAGTGCTGCCATAAAAGTGGATGTTGTAGCGGAAGACACTCTTGAATCCGATACACGTGCCTACTTAAACTTTGGACACACCTTTGGTCATGCCATTGAAAAAGTAGCCGGTTACGGAAATATATCGCACGGACAGGCAGTTTATATTGGCATGATAGCTGCAACTTATGCTTCTAAGCAATTAGGTGCCGAAATTGATGAGGCACGTTTTGAATCGTTCAAAGCGTTGTATCCAATCAAGCTCAAACAAGTGGCGCCCTCCCAAAAGGAGTTGATAAACGCAATGCAAACAGATAAAAAAGTTAAAGACGGTCAAATCCATCTTGTTCTATTGGATGATTGGGGCAGCCCGTATATCCATCCCTGTGAAGGGACCGGCTTGATTAAAGCTGCATGGGCTTTTACTTATAAACAATTTAGCTAACTGACATTTAGTGGTTTTACGCTGGATACATACTATTTGGAAATATTTTTGGAGAGTCGTTTTGGTTCTCCTGCTCGTTGTTGTCATAGTAGGTGGTGGGGTTTTCGGCGTGTTGCAATTAGACACCTCAAAAAACTACATAGCCAATCAGATTGAAGCGAGTTTTAACAGTCGTTTTTACGGCGACCTTTCTATCGGTAATCTGGAGGGGATTATGCCATTTCGGTATGAGTTGACGGATGTTACCCTGATGGCTCCTTCTGCTGATGATATAACCTCCGATACGGCGTCCAGAGACAGTGTGATATCTCTGAAAAAGTTAAACACCCAGATTGATCTTTGGAGGTTATTGCAGAATAAAATCAGTATCATCGATTTTGAGGTACAAAATCCCGAGGTTCGATTTTTGAGTAATGGAGAGGACAGTTATACCCTGATGCATGCCTTTCGTACGCGATCTATTCAACCTAACCGAGAAGAGGTTGATGGGTCCTGGATACAGCAAGTTGAAATTATCGCGCCACTCCTGACTGTGCAGAATGGCTCTGTTTTTGTAGAAAAATTCTCTAGAGATTTTGAAAATGTAAATCTACCGGAACCGTTTCGCTCCGATTCTATTAATACCACTATGTTTCTGGAGTTGAGTGAAATTCAGCGCTTTCTGGATTTTGAACATTTTTCAGCGAACCTGCATAACCTGAATATCGGTCAACTTACTTTCTCCGGCCAGATTTATAACGATAACCGCTTCCTTGAGTTCAATGCATTTAATATTACTACACCTAAATCTGAACTTACTGTAAGTGGACAAATTGATGGAGTTGACCTCGAGTCGGATTCCGTTAAACAACATTTGCGTACAGCCAGCTACGATTTTGACCTCAATTCACAAAAAATTGTATTCAATGAGCTATCAGAATTGCTTCCTGCAGTTCCCGCTGTTAAGGAACCGCTTGATTTCATCGTAAATGCAGAAGGGAATCTGGATTCTCTGGAAATAAACAGGATTGAGGTTGGCCTTGGGGAGAGTCATCTTAGTTTTTACGGATTGATGAGACAGCTGCATACCCGTGATGCTTTTAACTACGGACTAGACTTGCAGGAATTTATTCTGCGCCCACAAGACCTGGAGGTACTTACGGGACCATTGAACCAGGAACAGTATCAAGTGTTGGATTCGCTACAGCTTGAGGGAGAAGCCGAGGGTACGCTTGATTCGCTGAACATGGATCTAAGTCTGAAGGGTAAGACCGGATCGATAGCTGTCAATGGATTTACTCAGCTGCGATCCCCATTTAAATACAACGGTTCGGTTTCAGCTCAACAGATCGATGTGGCCCCGTTCATGGGAAGCCGTACCGATACCACTGATATTAATTTCGATGCTACCATTGACGGAGTCGGTTTTGATCTGTTAAATGATCTGCACAACGTTTCTGCAACGTTGTATAACAGCAGAATTGACCATGTCAATATTGACGTTTTGGATCTGGAAGCAACAATGATTGACGGATTTCTTGAACACAACTATGAATATCGGACAGGTCAGGAGCAGTTGTCAGGAGAGGGATGGATCGATTTTAACCAACAAGAGAAACAGTTTGCCCTGAGTGGGCAAGCCAGCGAGATTGACCTTTCACACTATTTTACCTCAGATCCGATACCAAAAACGGCTCTTACACTAGACTATAACATCGAGTTGCAGGGACTAATGCCGGACCGGATTCAGGGTAGGGCCAACCTGGATGTCAAGACATCTGTCATTGAAAGTGATACAGTACAGTCGCATCAGATATATATGGATCTGGATTCCCCGGATCTGCAAAGTCGTAACTTTCGGTTGACCAGCACACTTTTTGATATGAGAATAAGCGGGGATATCCAACCGCTAAATATAATACAACAGGCAAAATATTGGAGCGAATATCTTGACGATAATTTCCGGCAGGAAGTTCTGTTAGATTCACTTCAAACAGCAGGGGCCACAGCAGGGATTTCTCCAAAACCGGTAAATTTAGAGGGAGAACTGGTTGCAAAAAACCTGGAATTAATCCGACATTACTGGCAAAATTTTCCAAGGTTACTTTCAAATACCAGTTTGGATTTTGACTTTAGGGCCGACTCCAGTCGTTTTTTGTTAACTGCAAATTCGCGTACTGATACGCTCATCTATAACAACTCAGAAGCCCATGGTACAACAGCTAATCTAACGGCCAGTTTCCGACACGACAGATCGTTTAAAGAGTTCTCAAACATTGACTTTCAAGCTCGTATCGACACACTCCATACACCGTGGGTGAATGTCGATTCTGTGAGCTTTGATGTTTCGCTCCGACAGGATTCGCTTTATATGGCCAGTAATATTGAAAACATATCAAATGAAGCCAGTTCGCAACTCGAGGTTGTTAGCAAGCTTAAGCCCGCGGAACTGGAAATGAGGGTTCAAGAGTTTTTCCTGGGTAACGATCAGTATGCATGGCAAAATGAACAGGTTCCCACCGTAAGAGTACAGCGGAGTGGAGAAATTATATTTGAAGATTTCAAATTTACCAATTTCAATGAGTTTTTGGAAGTGCGGGGCAGGGCTTCTGCTGAAACTGCTGACTCATTATTATTTGTAATTCGGGATGTGAATTTGAGTCGCATATCCGAATTAATAGATGGGAGGATTAATTTCAGTGGTGTAATGGGGGGATCGTTGACCACACGGTCAGTATTTGAAAGTCCTTCTTTACAGGGAGATCTACAGGTTCAACGATTAAAACTCGATGGACGAATGGTAGGAGATGCCCGTTTTGAAAGCCGTTTCAACCCCGAACGTAATCGTTTCGATACGAGTATCGATATTGTTACCGATACAACTAAATATAGCGACTATCTGGCCCAAAATGACAACGTTGGGCAGCGTCTGCATCTTGATGGCTATTTTGTGCCACCTGATCCCGAAGCCCCCAGGGATACCGTTTTCTATTTCGATGCTGATTTCGAGGAAATTGATCTCTGGATTGTTCCACATATTGCTCCAAACGTATTTCAGGAGGTAGAAGGCCGTGCAACCGGCAATGGGTACATAACGGGGAATATGGATGACTATGATTTTAATCTGGACTTCCAGGTACAAAATGCATTTGCCAAGCCAAAATTTTTAAATACAAACTACTTTTTAAATGGACATGTAGTTTTTGACCGCCAGGATTGGCTCGTATTGGATTCACTAAACGTTACCGACACTAAGGGGGGGACGGGTATAGTGTACGGAGATGTAGATCTGAACAATTTTGTCCCGATCAATCACTTAAATCTGACTATGGAGATGGATAGGCTACATTTTTTAAACAATGGCTATGATCCTGATGTACCGTTTTATGGAAGTCTTTCCGGTACTGGTGCCATACGGTTGACCGGTCCCAATAATGACATGTTTCTTCGTACGCTTTCGCCTGTTGAGGTCACCTCAGATTCCAGGCTTTCCATACCTTTGATGGAGGAAACCGAACTGGCAGAAAACACCAAGTTTATTCAGTTTGTAGATGAATTTAACACCCGTAAAAACGGTTCGGAAAATCCAGAAGAGGAAATCCAGCAGGAAAGTAGGGAGACGATTAATCAAATGCTGGAAAATCTGACTTTTTCTGAGCGCTTTAACCTTGATCTGCAGTTTAACGCGAACAACCCGACTACCGTTGAGCTTATTTTTGATGATGTGACGGGTGAAGTGTTGACGGCGCAGGGCACCGGTCAGATTCGCCTGACCATGGAGGGGGAAAATACACAGATTTTCGGACGATATAACATTACCAGTGGTAGATATATTTTTGTGGGGGGTGAAATTATTACTCGGCCGCTGGAACTGGAAAGAGGTGGAACCATAGTATGGGAGGGTGATCCTCAAAACGCCCGCCTCGATATTAATGCTATCTTTAATGCCCGTCCCGATATTGCTCCATTGGTTGGGGGAGCAGGAGACGCAACCCAAAATGAGTTTGAGGGACAGCGTGTGCCGATAGAACTGGTTGTGGAAATTACAGGTACAATAAGCAGTGTTGAAAATAATTATTATTTCCGGGTGCCAAATAGATTCGATATTTCAACTGGAAGTACACTTGCTGCCCAAATTAACGAACTAAACAGGAACGAACAGGAAAAACTGATTCAGGCCACAAGTATATTGCTGACCGGTAACTTTATATCCTATCAGAGTACCAATGAGGCCTATAGTAACATAGGCCAAAGTATTACCAGGCAATCTACGTATTTAAATCCCTTGCTGTCCACACAAATCATCAGTCCACTGTTGTCTAACCAGATCAATGCATTACTGAACAGCGATGTAAGCCGTTTGGATATAGATTTCAGCCTTAATACCTACAATGAAATAGATCTGGGTGTGGCATTGCGTTTGTACGATGATAGGCTTATTCTACGGCGTGAAGGTATGATAACCGGCTCAGACAACCAGACTACTCTTACAGAGCGTATTGGTGATTTAAATGCCACTTACCGAATTAACCGCAGCCTCTCTGTTATGGCGTTTCACCGACAGGATCAGACGCTGGGAAATGTAACTCCCACCCCGGGAACAGGTGGAACCGGCAATACCGTGGACGGTATTGGCCTGGAAGCCCAAGTCAAATTTAACACGTGGAAAGGTTTTTTCAGGCGGATTAAAAGGACCATTTTCGGAATATTTGGTGCCGGTAAAGAAAAAGAAGAAGATGAATCATTGGTAACAGGTCCTTCGGCTGAATCTACCAAAGAAAAATAATTTAATTAAGAAAGTTAGAATTTATTTGATGTCTAAGAAAACCAAAGAAACAACATTTGAGGATATCATCCTCGATATTTTGAAAAAGAACCCTGATTCAGTATTTCCTTTTGATATGCTGAAGGATGTACTACAGGTAAATTCCAAAAAAGATAATAATCGCTTAAAAAGTGCTATTAATCGCCTTTTTGACAATAATCAGATTGTCAAAAGAAAGGGAGGTGCCATTCAACTGGCTCCCGAAGACCGTAAGAGAAAAAAGAAAAGAAGAAGAAATGACAATACGGTTATTGGTAAAATTGATATCAGCCGCAGGGGAACCGGCTACCTGATATGTGACGAATACAAGGAGGATATCCGCGTATCCTCACGCCATCTGGGAGTGGCGCTACCCGACGATAAAGTCCGTGTGGAAGTGTTTTCCGGGAAAGGTGGAGATGGCCGGGTAGAAGGAAAAATTGTTGAGGTTGTGGAACGGGGCCGCGAGATTTTTGTCGGTACCCTCATCAAGCAATCCGACAAGAGTTACCTTATTACGGCGGACGAGAATTCGGCCCATGTTGACTTTTTTGTACTTCCCAAAAATGTTGGAGAGGCTGAACCAGGTGATAAAGTAATTTTTGAATTGGTGGACTGGGTTCATCCGCGCTCGTTACCGGAAGCCAGGGTAACGCAGGTATTGGGAGATGGTAGTACGAACGAGGCCATGATGCTGTCTATCTTGGCAGAGAATCAACTCAAGGCTCCGTTCCCGGAAGAAGTGGAGGAGTATGCTGAAAATATTCCCACAGAAATCCCACATAATGAGTTTGAACGACGCAACGATATCAGGGATAAAGAAATATTTACTATTGATCCCGAAGACGCCAAGGATTTTGATGATGCTATTAGTATTGAGATTCTGAATAATGGCAACTACCTGCTTGGGGTGCATATTGCTGACGTTACACATTACATGCCTCTGGAATCTATTCTGGATGAAGAAGCGTACGAACGAAGTACCAGCGTATACTTGGTAGATCGAGTGATACCGATGTTACCCGAAAAACTAAGTAATGGCGTATGTAGCCTTCGCCCCGAAGAGGATAAGCTGGCATATAGTTGTTTCATGGAGATCACCCCCAAAGGGAAGTTGGTGGATTACTCTATTGAAGAAACGGTTATTCATTCCAAGCGCCGGTTTACCTATGAAGAGGCCCAGGAGATTCTTGAAGGGAAAGACAGTAAGTTTTCCTCTTCACTGAAAATGGCAGAGAAACTGGCACATGTACTGCTGGAAAAACGATTCAAAGAGGGCAGTATCAACTTCGATACCCCGGAACCAAAATTTGTGCTGGATGAAAATGGTAAACCGTTGGATATACAACTTAAGGAACGCGTTTTTGCTCACCGCCTTATTGAGGAATGTATGTTGATGGCCAATCAAACGGTTGCCCGTCATATTGAAAACTTAAGAAAACATTCCGACAAGAAAAGGGACAAAGATCTGTACCCGTTTTTATATCGTATACACGACCAGCCCGATTTTGAGAAACTGGAGAATATCCAGGAGACGGTGAAACCGGTTGGTATCGATTTTCGGTTAGATAGCAGAATCGTAAGTTCAAAAGCTATTAATACTCTGCTGGATCAGGTTGAGGACACACCGCTTGAGCTAACAGTTAACGATCTAATGCTCCGTGCTATGGCCAAGGCAGAATACAGCCCGGATAACATCGGGCACTTTGGATTGGGTTTTGAACACTATGCACACTTTACCAGTCCCATACGGCGTTACCCGGATGTTATTGTTCATCGCCTGCTCAAGAATTATGCAGAAGGCAAGCCCGGCTATAAGTACAGGAAAATCAAGAAAAAGGGAGTACACTGCAGTGAACGTGAACGTATGGCGATCGAGGCAGAACGGGAATCGATAAAATTAAAGCAGGTCGAGTACCTCAGCGAACACGTTGGTGACGTCTTTGATGGTGTTGTAAGCGGTGTTATGGAGAAGGGTATTTTTGTAGATCTGAAGAATATACATTGCGAAGGGATGCTCAAAGTTAGCGAGCTAAAAGATGATTATTACGTGTACGATCAGAAGCAACACTGCCTTGTTGGAAAAAATAAGGGAAAAAAATACCAGCTGGGAAAAGAAATTAAGGTTAGAGTCGTTAGAACAGATGTGGAGCAGCGTAATATAGATCTGGCGTTGGTCGACGAGTAATTAATTTGGTATCATTCAGTACTTAATATGATTTAGACAATAGGCCGCTTATGAAAACAGCAGACACTCACTCCTGGTTCTCTAAATCGATACTTCTGCTTGTACTAATCTTATTTGGCACTGCTGAGATCAGCACAGCCCAGTACTTTTCTTTTGGGAAAAACAGGGTACAGTATAACGCTTTCGATTGGCGCTATATCCAGTCGGAACATTTTGATGTCCATTACTACGGGACGCTTAATTACGAGTTGGCTGATTTCACCGTACGAACATTAGAGTCTTCACTTAAGCAGTTTTCAGAAGATTATAACCACGAAATTGCGGATCGTATCAAGGTCATTATCTATGACTCTCACAACGATTTCTCCCAGACCAATGTCGTTAATTTGCCGACCAACGCAGAAGGTATCGGTGGTGTTACTGATCCTTTCAAAAACAGGATCACGATGCCCTTCAGCGGTAATTACACCGAGTTCAGGAGTACTCTTCACCACGAACTTTCTCATGCTGTTTTTAATGATATGTTCTATGGAGGTAGTGCCCAATCCATCATCAGTAATAATATTCAATTACGGTTTCCAAACTGGTTTGATGAAGGGCTTGCTGAGTATGAATCAGTAGGTTGGGATACTAATACCGACATGTGGATCCGTGATGCGGTAATTAATAATTATCTTCCCGATATTCCCCGCCTGTCAGGTTATTTTGCTTACCGGGGCGGTCAATCATTGTGGAATTTTATTGTCGAAGAGTATGGGCGTGCAAAAATTGGTGAAATCCTCCAAATCATAAAAACGCAGCGTAGTATCGAGGCCGGTTTTAAACAGGCACTCGGACTTTCGGTTGAGGAACTCTCTAGGCGTTGGAAGGATTTTTATCGCAAGCGCTATTTACCTGAAGTTGCCAATCGGGAGGATCTCGACAATTTCGCCAGTTTAATTACCGATGGGAACCGTAGTGGTACTTATAATACGAGTCCGGCTATTTCACCACAGGGCGACAAAATTGCTATGATCACGAACAAACGTGGCTTTTTTGATGTGGTGGTTATCAGTGCAGTAACGGGTGAAAAGCTAAAAACACTGATTAAGGGAAATGACAATGTGAATTTTGAAGAACTCAATATCCTCAATCCCAATCTTAGCTGGTCCCCCGATGGCGAAAAAATTACGCTTTCTGCTAAGTCAAAGGGCTCTGATGATCTGGCAATAGTAGATTATAAGACCGGAGAGATCAAGAAAATAAAATTCCCTAAACTGGATGCCATAGGATCAGTGGCCTGGTCGCCCGATGGCGACAAAATAGCGTTTGATGGCAACATCGGACCCTATCAGGATATTTTTGTTTACAACCTGGAATCGCAGGAATTCCTCAATATTACCAACGATGTAATTCCGGATTTTGGACCTGCCTGGAGTAGCGATTCGCAATCTATCTATTTTGTATCTGCCCGTGGAGAAAAAGTGGAACTGAATTCCTACAAAGAAAATCATCGGCTCCTGCTGAGTGATGATCTTTACTCTACCGATATTTACCGGGTAAATGTGGGAAATTCCAGAGCAACAAGAATGACAAAAACGCCGAATTGGTCAGAAAAACAACCGGTCACTACCCGTGATGGTAGATTGATTTTTATATCGGATCAGAACGGAATTCCCAATATTTATCAACTGAATCTGCAAGATCGGACTACGGCACCACTCACCGATCTACAGTCGGGTGTTATGCAAATTTCCTTGAGTGGTGATGGTAGCAGGCTTGCGTTGAACTCAATCAACGAGGGGAATCTGGACATCTATATGATTCGTTCTCCTTTCCTGCGTAAAAAAGATGGAGAATTGGAACCCAACGTGTGGGCCGAACGTCGCCAGCGAGAATCTGAGACCAGACGGGTACCGGCCACCCTGTATGCGCGGCAGATGTTTGGTGCAGCAGCCAATGCAACTACTGTTGGCAGAGGAATAGCTTTGCCACAGGGGGTTTCTGCGGAAGAACAGCAAGCTCAAGAACAAGAGGAACAGGTAGCACAGGATACTACTACCACCCAGTCAACCGGGGATCAACAGACAGAGGCTGAGCAAGATACCACTGACAATGAGGAAATCGATTTTAGAAATTACGTTTTTGCCTCGGAAGTAGAAGAAGATACTGCGTTTGCTAATGAGTTTTTGAATGCAGAACTTTTTAATCCTGAGAATAACCGAACTGAAGACGGCCGCTATCAGCCTCGTGAATACCGGCTCCGGTTTACCACCGATTTTGCCTACGCAGGGGGAAGTTTTTCGACCTATTATGGGAGCTACGGATTAACACAGGTTACGTTCAGTGACTTGTTGGGTGATCATCGTATTACATTTGGAAGTAATCTTGTATTTGATCTGCGTAATAGTGACTATTACCTATCCTATGGTTATTACAAGCAACGAACGAATTGGTTGTTCAGCTTTTCACATTCTGCTACAAGTTATCAGAGTTACTTCGGGGAGTTGTACCGCTTCCGAACGATGGGAGGGGGCGTAACCGCCCAATATCCGATCGATAAGTTTCGACGGCTTGATGTTAGTTTGTCAGGTATTTCGCTTGCCCGTGATTATACATTTGTAGGAAGTGATTTTTCCAGCAACCAAAGCTCAGCGTTTATTTATCCGCAGGCTACCTACACGGTCGACAGAACCAGACCTGGTTTTATTACTCCGTTGGGTGGTCATAGATATGCATTTAGCCTTTCGGGAAGTCCACCGGTATCTGACCTTGAGTTTGTCTCTTTGATGGGAGATTATCGTAAATATTTTAATCTTGGATATGGATACACGATTGCGCTGAGAGGATCAGGTGCCGTATCCTATGGTGCCGATTCGCAGACTTACTTTATGGGTGGTATGCTGGGCTGGATCAACCAACGCTGGGCCGGTAACTCGATTCCGACTGATAAACTGGCTGATACCTTTTTTACGATACCCGCTCTGCCGCTGCGTGGTCACGAATACAATAGCCTGTACGGCGATAAGTTTAGTCTTATCAATGCAGAATTCCGATTTCCACTTTTCGCGGCAATTCTACCTGGGCCAATCCCTATTTTACCACTTTATAACATGACGGGTGCCGCCTTTATTGATGCCGGTACCGCTTGGGGACAGGATATACCGCTTGAATTACAAAACCAACGAGGGCAAGTTGTTGATAGAAAAACATTGAATGATTCTGATCTTAATTTCAAAGTGAGTGAACCGGTACAGTACTATCTTAACAGATCAACAGGCGATCTTACTACAGAACAACCATCCGACTTGTCAAACTATTCAACGTTTGAATCGTTACAAGGAGATGTACTGATCGGCGCTGGATTTGGAATTCGGACTATTCTGTTGGGCTTGCCCTTCCGTTATGATATCGGTTGGCCATATTATCGTGGCGGATTCGGAAGCGATCCCATTCATTATTTCTCTATTGGAATCGATTTTTAGAAAAAGAACTGAGAACAACAAAATGAAAGGCTGTCAGCAATGACAGCCTTTTTTATCGTCTGATAAAAATTTTGGGATTGTATGATTAAAGATATCGCTCCAAGTCTATAAACAAGTTTATCTGAGATAGGAGATAGTTCCTGTCGATTCTATATGGTTGTGTAAACAAGAAGAGGACTTTGCAAAACCCGAACTGTCATTTCATCGAAATGACAGTTCGGGTTTTAAAGACTTCAAGTAAAAAAGGAGGAACCTTACAGTGTATAGTTTTAATGAACAGTTCGTTCAACTTTTAAAAGTCGATCATAATGACGAACGGGATCCTTAAAATAGACCAGTGTTATATATTCCTGGTTGCGATAGGTAAAACTACGATCAAGCGCCAGATCGTTAATTTTATTTTTTTCAATTGTGACATATTTGTAAGTATATTCTCCCTGCTTGACAAAAGCAGTACCCCGCCAAAGTCCCGAAGAGTGATCGAACTTCATTCTGTTTAGGCTGTTAGTGCTCCAGCCGTTAAAATCCCCCACCAGGTAAATTTGCTGCAGGGAATCAGCACGGTCAGCTGTTTCCAGCTTGAATTGAACATTCGCATACTCAGCGCTTCGGTCATCAGTTGGAAGACCGAAGCGGGAAGTGCGAGAGAAAGCGGGTGCAGGGTTTAAATTCTGAATATCACGACGCAAAATGAGGGTGGGGGGTATGGTTTCCGGATTAAACGATAAAATGTTTTCACCGCCAGCAGTAAATGACCGGATATCAAGTGTTTTGAATTCATAATCACCCAAAAATGCTTCCGTTTGCGCCAAATGGAAATTGACTACTCCGGGAGTTGATGTATCAAAATTGTTAACCGGGCGTGCCCGGCCCCAAAACTGATTTTGTACATAACGGTACGAAAGATCGAATTGAGGTAGTTCCACAAATTTGGGGTAGCGGTATTGACTGAACGGACGATCCTGCTCTCGCAGATCTTCACGACGTGCAAATTCAGTCTTAATACTGGTCTGGAGCTCACCTTCATTTTCCGAAACAAAAAAAGGCAACGTAAACAGTAGCTCTCCGGTATTGGGATTAGTGATCCGAAGCAGGTAATTGCCACTCACGCTGAATGACAGACGATCATTGGGAAATTCATATTCATAATGTCGATAGGTGGGCCGTTGGACATAGCTTTTTGAGCCCGAGCCAAAGTAATCCTCATAAAAGGCATCCAGGTAGAAGTTGAGATTTAAAGCGCTCTCGTTCCAGTCCTTTGAGAAGTGTCGCACAGTAATTTGGAACTGGGTAGCTGCAGAACCCAGATGATCAAATTCCAGTACCAGTCTCTGATCGTCATTCAATCGAATAATCGGAGGTGAGGAAGGATCTCCTTTTCGAAATAACTGTAGACTTTGAATATTCTGCGGTGGTACCACATGTTTTTCAATGGTAAAACTATTATTCAGCTGTCGGTAAGTAGAATTGTCATCGCCGCCTGGCATAGTACCACAACCTGTTGTGGCAATAGCCAGTACCAGGATTAAAAGCGATTTAAAGAAAGTATGTACCGGTAAATACAAATTGGACCTTCCCTTTCAACTTTATATCAGAATAGATATGGTTTGAGGGATCGTATGAGAACTCAACGGAGAGTCTTCCTCCCTTGGTGTTAACTGAGAACTCTGTTTGGGTTTCCATGCTGCTGTTTTGAATGTTATGCCAGACCAGGGCCGAGGCGATAGCACCTGTACCACAGGCCAGGGTCAAGTCTTCAACCCCTCGTTCATATGTCTGAAGCTGAACTTCCCTGTCTCCACTCCC
>JBEPXS010000033.1:0-14769 GCA_041641755.1 Balneolaceae bacterium | reverse complement strand
TCAACAAACCTAACATTTTCTTGCTGGAGCCGCTCTCGCATGGTATCATCGGGAAAATGGGCACGTCCAGTCAGCTCACCAAGACGATTTAAAACACGGTGGGCCGGGATCTGTGCCAGTGACGCATTGTTCAAAGCATATCCTACCATGCGGGCAGCGGAGGCGATACCCAGACAAGAAGCAATTGCCCCATACGTGGTCACTTTACCTTTTGGTATTTGAGCCACCACCTCGTGAACACGTTGGTAAAAATCTTTTCGGTCAGGTTTCTGATTCACCACTATTATCCCATTCCTCCAATAAATTTCGTAACTGCCTGCCCGTCCTTTCGTCCAATGTATCTTTTTGGACTGCAAGCCTTTCTGTCTCCTTTCCAAGTCGGATATATAACGATTTTAGACGGGAATTATGTTCCAATAAATGTAAATGTTTTTTAACCGTATTAAGATCTCCCCGGGCTATAGGCCCACTCAACACTTGTGATAGCTTTTTCGAGGTCATATTGTGGGCAGTAGTCTGAACCAGTGGCCCCAACGCTTTACGTGCCTGTTCATGATTAATACCCCCGAGCTCGGCAATTTCACCGGCAATCTGCATTAACGTTATCAGATAATTCGACGCCATTACGGCTGCTGCATGAAGGTATGGTTTAGCCTCTGCCGAGATCGGCAAGGGATTACTTCCAAGATCAGTTGCTACCTGCTCAAGTTCTGATAGAGCAGGTTCTTCCCCTTCCAGGCTTATGTAAATATCTCGGAAAATACTAGGTCGAGATTGTAGATTGAATGTCTGTAAGGGATGAAAGGCAGCAACCACTGCAGCTTGCTTGCCAAGTGGTTGCAAAATATCGGAAATTTCATTCCCGGAACAGTGGGCAATAAGACGTCCCGACAAATCCCATCCTTCTTCCCCCAACTTTTCTGCGACAGTAGCTATAGCACCATCACTGACCGAAATAAAAATAATGCTACCAAGTTGTTCTGTTGAGGTGGGAAACTTGCCAGTAATCTCTACGTTAAGCTCCTGTCCCAGGTCATCGGCCCGTTTCGGAGTCCGGTTAAACAGGCTTTTGACCGAATATCCCTGCTGATGTAAAGCACGAGCCAAGGTGCTTCCCAACGCCCCTGTCCCAATTATAGATACTGTTTTTGGCATGTTAAATGATAAATTTCAACAGACGTTAGTGAAAGAAATGCCTAATTTAATGTAAGTTGAAGTTAATGAGTAAACGTAAGATATCGCTTACCATATATTACCTAAATACTCTTACCTTCTTAAAATAACACTGTTTCCCGGTCGGCATAGGCGGTCAGCAGGCTCCCTTTGTAGTTATCATATTCGCCATTAAGAAAATTGAAATCCAGATCCCATGCATCTGCCACCAAAACTCCGGCAATAAAAGCAGTAGACCCCTCAATTTTTGATTCACCACTGTTCAGGTAATTCATCAAACCCGACCTGTTTTTGTCCTGAATCATCTCTTTTACCTTTGCGAACTCCTGCTTTCTGGCGTTGTCAAGGTCGCAGCAAAAAACAAGCAGGGCGTTATGGGAGGCCAACACCTCTTCCAATACAAAAGCAAGCTCTTTTACTATAGGTGGATTATCATCAGCAATTTGAACGCTCAGAGCAGTAAAATCATCACTGATACTCTGCAGTAACATCAGTTGCTGAAACAGACTCATATCTTTGTTAAAGGCTTCATCATGGATAAAGAAGTCATCATCTTCATCACAAAATTCATTTCTCAAAAAGTCATCGACAGGTACTTTGCCAAGGGGCGTCTCAAAATTTTTGTTAGATGCCATCGGCAGCTTTTTATCCAATATCCTGCCAAAAGCTTCAACTACAACTACAGTATCGTAGTTTTCAGGTTCCAGTCGGCTGTAAATATCACATGCCCGGGCAAAGTTGTCGTGGTTAATGCGGGTGGGAGCGAAAATTAGCCGAATATGTTCGTTTGTACCGTCGTGTCGTTCCCTTGCGCGACTCAATCCCTCCTGAATACGCTCGGGAGAATAGGAGATGATATTCATATAGCTGAAAAGTCAACTTATTGATGATTATAATAGCAAGCTACTGCAATCCAGTGGTTGCTATACTGAAAACTACAAATTCTTGCGGATTTCTCATTATCAAAAATTCCGGTAAAAAGATGATCCGATTCCGGCTCAATTTTCAGTTGATTCAGATTGGTTCGGAGTCCCTGTCCATTCAGTTTAACCAGTGCCTCTTTTAAGGTCCAAAGCCGTACTACCGGCTCCTCTTCTAAAGCCTTACGTTCATCCCGATGGAGTATCCGTTTTCTCAGGCGTTGATTCACCTGTCGGTCCACCGGCTCTAGGTCCAACCCTATCGGAATTGTTTCTGAGAGACCGCACAGCACTTTCTCTCCTGTATGAGCCAGACTCAGGTTGTAACGCTGGTTATTGTGTATCCCGAACGGCTTACCCAGACCGTCTTTCTGTATTTCAAATTTCGATTTGTCAAGCCCCATTTCAGCCGCCAACTGTTTAATGATACCCCGGGTTGATAAATACTCATCCCGTCTGCGCCGGCTGTTAAAGGTATTATACTCATCCTGCTCAGCTTTTGACAGGACATCTTCAGATCTGGAAGTGCCAATATCCCCTATTGCCACATAAATACCGCGGGGCAGCAGCGACCGGAATTGATCTGTTATATTTTCCACGATAATGTGCCGTTTGTTTCTGGGTTAATTGAAAATAAGGGCAAAACGGGGCAGATAAAACTCTGTTTATTCTTAAAAAGGCCCAAGTGTAAAATATTTTTAAAAGGTTTCACCGGTCAAATTCCAGAACCAGATGATAATTGAGAGAATGACCAGCAGTATAAACCAGATAGCAATGGCTGTACGGGCTGCTTTCTGTGCTTTCTGCGCATCCCACCATGATCGGGGACGCACGCCCTGCACCAAAAATGTGAGGATACCGGCCAGATTAATACATATAAGATTCGTCAATGTGAGTATAACCGAGCCTATCGCAAGCGTCATATACCCGGCCCCCAGTAACAAGCCTACATTCACCAGTGGGGGAAGCAAGGCCACTGCCACCATAACCCCGACAATTGTTGCCGGTACTCCCCGGGTAAACGCAAGTACTCCAGCACTACCGGCAGCAAGTGCTATTGTTATATCTCCCAGGCTGACTGTGGTTTTACTTATAATCTGCTGAGACTCCAGATCAACCTGCATAACTATGCCCATTACAAAGGCAACCCCGAGTGCACTAAACACCCCGGCCGCGTTGGCTTTGAGCGACCGCCAGCCCAAGTCAAGGTCTCCAAGCGTAGCAGCCAGGGCCATCGATACGTTGGGTCCCAGCAGTGGTGCAATCACCATTGCACCGATAATCACGGCTACATCATCACGTACCAGACCGACGCCCGCCACCACTGCGGACAGGACTACCATAGCGATATATACCCAACTGAGCTCACTTCCGCTGGTTACATCGGCATAGAGTTCTTCCCGACTAATTCGCCCCAGGTCACTTTCATCTGACTCTTCTACAGTTTCCTCCTCTTTATCTAATTCAGGCTGGGGCAATGTAGCCTCCACTGCAAAAAGCATAATGCGGAACCCTTCTGCACTTGAAAACTTATCCGTGAGCGTATCAGAGAGTGCCTCTGTTCGATCGGCATTAATCAGTACCCTAAGAATAGAATAATCCTCATGGATTGTATCGGACCAGACGCCCATAATCTGTTCCTCTTCCACAATTTTGCGAGCCTGTTTAACAGTTTCAAGCGGTGCCACCAGTTCCAGCATTCGGTAGTTCATCGGCAAATAGTTGTTTTGTGAATTTTACAAAGCCTACAAAGAAATAGTATAAACAAAAAGGGGAATAGCCACTGAAGGCCAAACTACATTTACTCTACCCGATACTGGAATACCTCTTCCAGCGGAACGTCAAACTCACAGGCAATTTTAAACGCCAGCTCCAATGAAGGAGAATACTTTGCGGCTTCTATGGCATTAATGGTTTGACGGGTAACCCCCACCCTGTCGGCAAGTTCCTGCTGAGTCATCTCTCCATTATTAAAACGAAGTACGCGTATACAGTTTTCGATTTTTCTTTCCTTCATCCTAAACAGGCTGTCTGTAGTAGTAAATTTGTGTCGTCCGCTTAATCAGGTTTGACACAAAAAGAACAATAAACAGTATATGGAAAGTAGTTCTGGCCTCACCGAGTATCGAATGAACTTCACTGAATTCACCAAAAAGATCAGATAAAAACCAGTTGATCACTACAACAGCTACAGCAAAGCTTAAAAAGTTATAGGCACGTTGTAAACCGCGGGCCTCAATAATAAAATCACGCTCATCTTTATCCACTTTTTGCTTTCTCTCACCCAGCTCCAGAGCGATTTCTATAACAACAGCAATCCAAAACAGGTTGAAGAATATCTTCGTAAACAACCCGGCATAGTCGGGTAAAAAGTCCGGCCAACCGAACACAATGAGAACATAGAAAAAGACAACAGATGATGAAGTAGCCAACGAAGACCAAGCTAGTATTTCTTGTTTTGACATGATATAGCTCCATTAAATGAATTAATATTCAACACAATGTCTTGAATACTTTACGAATTGTAAACAAAAAGTTACATTATGTATACTATTTTTAACATATTTCAATTTCTTAAATTTCACTTTTCCCCTAATATCAGATCGTTAGTTTGATTTTACCCAAAATTCCTCGCTTATTTCAAAAAGGAATAAATAAATTGGATTGGGATGACAAGGGGAGTAATTACAGCCATACTAGTTGTACTCGTAACAGCCCTACCCTCCTATGCTCAGCCGACACTCCCTGAAAATCCTGCTCCATCCGATACATCTTTAATACAAGCCTGGATCGACTCCAGCTATAACCTCTCCTATTCGGATCCTGATCGCGCGATCTCATTTGCCGAGAAGGCACTTGAACTTTCCCGGCAGCTCGAGTTCAGTGAAGGTATGGTCGGAGCCCACGGTGAGTTGGGATACGTTAACAACACAAAAGGGGAATTTGCGACCGCTATTGATCATTTTGAAAAGGGTATCAGTCTGAGTCGGGAAATCGGAGACAGCCTTGGACTAGTCTCAAACATTAACGACATGGGCAATGCATACAAAACGCAAAACAAATATGACAAGGCACTTACATACTTTTTTGAGGCACTGGAACTATGCGAGAAGATGGGACTCGAACGTGGTATCAGTGCTACTTTGGGAAACATAGGGCTCTGCTACTTCGAGCTGAAAGAACATGACCGTGCCCTTGAATATTACCAAAAGGCACTGGAGATCAATCAGCGTCTCAACAATAAAGAGTCACTTGCTATTAATTACAACAATATAGGGTTGTTGCACGGCGATGAAGGTCGGTACGAGGAGGCACTGCCCTATCATTTCAAGGCACTGGAACTTCGGCGGGAGCTGGGGTATACGATTGAGATCGCCAACAGTCTCAATAATATCGGCAGGCTGTATATGCAGCAGGACCGTCACCGTGACGCGCTGGAATACCTGAACCAGGCACTGGAAGTTAACCAGAACAAGGACCGGGAGCTGACCTCCATCATCGAGGAAAACCTGGCTAAAACCTATATATCTGCTGAGCAGTACGATTCGGCGCTTGTCCACGCTGAAAGAACGCTGGTATTATCGGAGGAGTTTGGCACCAATCTGGGAATGAAAGTGGGACATGAGCTTCTGGCTCAAATCCACCGGGAGCTGGGAAACTTTGAACAGGCCTATAAAAACCAACACCAGCTGACGGCGGTGAAGGATTCCATCCTGAATGAAGAAAAAGCCAAACAGATCAACGAACTACAGACCAAGTACGAGACCGCCCAGAAGGAGAAACAGATCGCTATCCTTGAAAAAGAGGAGCAACGCGAAACCCTGCTGCGCAATGCTTTTCTGGCCGGGCTCATCCTGATCGGCATCATCGGGCTTCTGGTGTATAACCGGCAGCGGCTGAAAATCAAAAAGAACCGGGCCGAGCTGGAAAACCGGCGGCTAAAAGAGGAAAAGTTGGAACAGGACCTTCAGTTCAAAAACAAACAGCTGACCACCCACACCCTTCATTTGGTACAAAAAAATGAGGCAATGAAGGAACTGAAAGAAAAGATAAGTGATTTGCGGAACCATGAAAATGGGGATATTAACAAGTCACTCCGTAAATTACGGAACCTGGTTGACTACAGCTTCAGCCTCGATGACGACTGGGAGCAGTTTCGCCTCTATTTTGAACAGGTACACACCGACTTTTTTGATATACTCAAAGAAGAGTATCCCGACCTGACGCCCAATGAGCTTCGGCTGGCGGCCCTGGCAAGGCTGAACCTTTCTATCAAGGAGACCGCTACCATCATGGGTATTACGCCCAATAGCGTAAAGACCGCCCGTTACCGTCTTCGCAAGAAATTAGATATGGAGACCGAGGAGAACCTCAACAATTTTATGATGCATATCGAACAAAGTACGTGACTTGCGAGTAGACAGTATTGAAAAACGTTGTCTTATCCTTAAGTACTTGATCATGAATTAGGTTCTATGAGAAACATGTATTGTAGTGGGTAGAGAAAATTTCTGCTATTCCTTCCATATCGGGTTCTTCACCAAACGTTTTCGCACGCCCTTTTCCGCATTTCCTTCCCTTATCCCTCCTATTTTCGTCATTTCGACGGAATGTATACCTGTTGTTGACCATTCATTTCTTGGGTTTCCAGTGATTCTGATATAGGATACTGGAGCACATGATTGAGCGCAGTTAACGACCTATATTGAGCGCTTTTTCAACATCATTTACAATCAAAAAAACATATTACCATGAGCCAACACCTCAACAAGACGCTTCTGTCAATGATTACGTTTCTACTTTTTATACCCGCAACAATACTGGCCCAATATCAAAATCGTTCATTTACCTGGACGGCCGATGACGAACGGCTTGAGTGGGGACAATGCCCGGAGTTTATGCCAGATAGCTGTAGAATAGCAGTTTTGCAAGGCGATCCCGCAAAGCCAAACGCTGATGTATTCTTCAAGATGCAGGGAAAAACAACCGTAGCCAACCACTGGCATCATTCAGCTGAACGAATGGTTATGATCTCCGGTGAAATGGAGGTTGCTTATAAAGGACAGGAGGCAGCGGTGATCAGTCCGGGTACTTATGCTTATGGACCTCCGGAAAAACCCCACAAAGCTTCCTGCATATCGGAGGAGCCGTGCATACTATTTATAGCTTTTACTAAACCGGTTGATGCTTTTTCTGTCGAGTAGGAACCAACTAAGAATTATTTATCGATATTTAAAAATAAAAAGGGATAAAGATGGAAAGAATAACAGCAGAACAGCTAAACGGAGGGAGCCAAACGCTTAGCGAAGAGGAAATTGAAGAGTTTAAAAATCAACTTCGCGGGGATCTCATTACATCGCAGAGTGAAAACTACGAGGAGGCTCGTTCAGTCTGGAACGGCTTGATCGACAAACACCCGGCACTTATTGCGCGCTGCATTAGTACCGGTGATGTGGTCGATGCGATCAACTTCGCCCGGGAAAACGATCTTCTTGTTTCGGTACGGGGCGGAGGCCACAATGTAGCAGGAAACGCTGTCTGCGATAAGGGGATGGTTATCGACTGCTCACTGATGAAAGGAATTAAGGTCGATCCGGTAGCTCGTACCGCTCATGTGCAGCCGGGCGTGGACTGGGGCGACCTTGATAAGGAAACCCAGCTCCATGGCCTTGTGGCTCCCGGCGGGCAGGTCTCGATGACCGGTGTGGCGGGCCTCACGCTGGGAGGTGGCATGGGCTATCTGCGCCGTAAGTGGGGATTGTCCTGTGACAATCTCCTCTCCGTAGAAGTTGTCACCGCTGATGGCCAGGTTATCACTGCCAGTGAGGATGAGAACGAAGAGCTTTTCTGGGCGGTACGTGGCGGCGGTGGTAACTTTGGTGTCGTCACCTCTTTCGAGTTCCGTCTTCATCCACTCGGCCCTGAAATCTACGGTGCCCTTACAATCTTCCCCTTCGAAGAGGCCACATCTGTGTTGCAAAACTGGCGCGATTTTGCTCTCGAAGCACCGGACGAGGTGACGTGTGATGCATATATCTGGGGCATGCCGCCCCTCCCGGGAGTCCCCACCGAAATGCACTGGGTACCTGTGGTTATTATCGCCGGTATGTACGCCGGCCCGGTTGAGGAAGGGGAAAAAGAACTGCAACCTGTAAGTGAGATGGGAACACCTATTGAAGACCTGAGCGGACCCCGGCCATACGTTGAGATGCAAAGTGACCTGGACCCTTTGTTTGCCGATGGCCAACTCTACTACTGGAAGTCGCTATTCGCCGATGGTATGACCGATGAAATAATTGAAGAAGTTGTTAATTCGGCCGCCGGTAAGCCTTCACCACAGTGCCTTTTCGCATTGCGCAGCCTGGGCGGTGCAATGGGACAGGTCCCGGAAGATGGAACCGCCTACGGCAACCGTGACGCGTTATTCAACATAAGTATTGACAATACCTGGCAGGACCCCACCAAAACCGACGAGATGATCGCCTGGACGCGCGCGACCTGGGCTAATCTTCGCGAACAGACGGGTGGAGGGGTCTACATCAACTTCGCCGGATTCGGAGAGGAGAACGAAACCCTAGCACGGGCGGCTTACAAGCAAAATTACGAGCGTTTGCGAAAGCTAAAAGCCAGGTATGATCCTGAGAATTTTTTCCGAATGAACCAGAATATCAAGCCGAATTAATAATTCAAATTTTTGTCATCCACAAAAAATGAAAGTAGGACGTTGACAACTTGCTAAATCATGCAAGCAGCTTTTTAAGTGGTGCAAGTCCTGAAACCACAGAGTTGTCAAATTAAAACAAATATTCAATAACTGTGGGGGAACTTACAATGAATCTGAACATTCTCCAGCGTTTTCTTTCGCTATTCAAATCAAAACCGGATCCCGAATTTATTGCACAGCAGCTCCGCAAGCCAACCGGGGATCACGCCCAAGAAATCGGAGATAAGATGGACCAGGTTAACGAGGCTCTCTTCGACCTGACGCTAGACGTCATGCGGCCGCAAGATAACGAGGCGATACTGGAGATCGGATTCGGTACCGGCAATTTTTTTGACAAGTTATTCGCCCGCGCCGATGGGCTGCAGGTAAGTGGCATCGATTATTCCGAAAAAATGGTTGAGACAGCAAAAAGACTCAACCGTACCTCCCTCAACCTTGGAAGGCTTAATATTAAGTTGGGTCGCAGCGATGAGCTCCCCTACCCCGACCGCTCGTTTGACAAAGTGTTCTGTAACATGGTGATCTATTTCTGGGACCATCCGGAAGAACACCTGAGGGAGATCCACCGCATACTTAAACCCGGCGGCAAATTTTATACAGGCCTGCGTACCAGGAAAAGTATGCTCCATTTCCCTTTTGTAGAGTATGGATTCAACCTTTATGAAACCAGTGAATGGAATGATATTCTGATTCAAAACGGCTTTTCCGTCATCAATACCCATTCACAAATGGATCCGGAAATCGATTTCGAAGGCAACACTCTCCGCCTGGAATCATGCTGCATAGTGGCCAGGAAAAACTCATCTCAATAATCAGGAAGTAATTAATGTCAATATTCAACATTTAAAATCTACTATTATGAAACGTTTTATAGCTTTTTTATACGGAATCTTAAGCTACCTGGTATTTTTCGCCTCTTTTCTTTGGTTGGTTCTTTTTGTCGGGGATTTTGAATCTTTTGTCCCCACAACAGTTAACAGCGGGACACCCGGTACCTGGGGACAAGCGGTACTTATTAATATTGGACTGATCGCCTTGTTTGGTCTACAGCACACCGTGATGGCACGGCAGACATTTAAAAAATGGTGGACTAATATTGTTGCTAAGCCGATAGAACGGAGTACATATGTCTTATTTTCCAGCCTGGCACTGCTTCTTCTACTCTGGTTTTGGCAACCAATATCAGCAACGGTATGGCACATTGAGACAGCATGGGCGTCTCTTATCCTTCAGTGGGGATTCTGGCTTGGCTGGCTGATCTTATTCCTTTCCACCTGGATGATAGACCACTTCAATCTTTTCGGTCTGAAACAGGTTTGGTACTATTTGAAAGGCAAAGAACAGAATCCACCGCATTTCATGGAACCCGGTTTCTATAAATTTGTCCGCCATCCGCTGATGCTCGGTTTTCTGATCGGCTTCTGGTCCACCCCGCACATGACGGGGGGACACCTGCTCTTTTCCGGAGGAATGACAGTCTATATTCTGGTTGGGGTTTATTTTGAGGAAAAAGCGATGATCCGTCGATTCGGAGACAAATACAAGGAATATCGCGAACGTGTTCCCAAATTTCTCCCCGGATTTAAATAATTCGTGATGGGGCTTCAATTACTGGTACTGGAATTCCTTACCGGTAAATTTAATCTCAAAATTCTTAACTATGTTAGAAGAAGCACCTGGTTGATGTTTAGTGCTCTTAGACTGTTCCGTTGAATCTGATAGCTGAACATCAAAAACACTTATCAAATTGTTGCCCGCCAGGTCTTCCAGTTCTGGCTTAATTTCCAGAGAATAATGACCGGCCTGCCATGGTTCATCCGGGATAAAGCGCCACACTTTTTCAGCATTATTCGTTTCAATATGCCCGAACAATATGTTTCCCTGATGATTCAGATCAATCATCCGATGCAGTAGTGCATGGTCCAGTGATTCATCAAAATGGATGACCAAAGCCCTCCTTGAGCCAGCATCCGGTATGTTAATTGTCCATTGCTCATGGTCGAGCATTTCACTATCTGGTTTGGTGATGTGGAAGGATTTCTCAAATCGGGTACCTATAGGCAGTCCATTACCGTCAATCATGCTACTATCTACTACAAGCGTATATTCTTTGCCCGGTTCAAAAGCAACTCCCATTAGATTGTGGCGTTCCAGTCCCCGCTTAATTCGGCCGGGATCAAAAAGAATGGTGAGGCGCGTTGCATGGGGATCCCACAATTCCTGGGGAAGCTCAAGGAATGCATCTGGAACCATCTCTCCCTCCTCATTTAGAATATAGATATGCTCGTAGGCATTGCCCCGCGCCATGGGTCCCGAAAAGTGGATATAGAATTTCAGTAGATTTTGAGGAAGAACATCGGCCGAGGGATAAACGTCTGTAACATGTTCTGGTTGAAGATCTGCGGGGCGGGGAACGGTAAAACTGGTATTAATTACTGAGCCGGAACCGGAACTCCCCATAAATGCGTTAAGTGCCGCTTGGTCCAGCCGTGCCACGTAGTTTACGTCCGGCAACCAGTCGTGACGCGATCTGAAAAGAATGTTCTCCTTTGTTATTTCCCAGTTACCGTCAACGGGCAGTGTTGAATGATCCCATCCAGATTCCCCGGGAATTGCATATACTTTAAAAACAGAAGAAAGGTCAAGAGAACGTTCTCGCAGGTAGTGCAATGCCTCCTGAGAGAATCCCTGAACCTTTACCTGACTGCTATCATAGTTAACGGCCAAAACAAGCCTTTTCTGTCCGTTGCTATATATCTCTTTCGGAACAGAAGAATCCCAATAAAGCCAAAGTCCCGAAGCTGCCATGAATATTAACAGCATGCCCCATTTTAACCTTTTGACTTTATCGGGATTCAATGATCTTAAATCTAACGAAAAATTATTTCGGTATGGATCGTAAATTCAGATTACCTTCTTCATCCTGCTGAAGCATTACCATAAAGTCTGCATTCAGATTATCCATATGTTTCACATTATGGTAATCCAAAGCTTCAAATTTGATCCCTTTGGTTTCTTCTCCATTTTTGAGAGGCTGATCCAAGTGAGACTGATTTGTAAAACTCTTTGGATTTACCCGCATTACTGAATAACTGCTGTTTGCTATCATCAGAGCCTCGTTACCCTGGCTGTCGGTGTAAGGAATAATGTCCAGCGGCCGATTCCTGTTTCCAAGCTCCGCTACCGTTTTACCGCGAACATGTTCTCCATCCTCAAGGTTATCCATCGGAAACAGAACCAGAGGAGTACATGTGTAGCCGGCCACAATATAATTGCTGTCATCAATGGAGTAAGACACAAAAGTACGTATGGGAGCATTGGTTTCGTACTGGCCGTGAGAGACATGATAGATTTCCAGTGTAGTCAGAGCTTCTTTTCCTTGAAAAGGAAAGGAGATCTGGCGAAATCCAGAAGCAAACTCCTCATTGGAAATACCAGCAACAAAAACTTTACCATTGGCATAAGACAGATCGGTGATTGATGAACTTCGCAGGCTGTTCCCTCTCCGATCGGTTTCGCCTAGCGATGGTACTTTTGCCAATTTAAACTGCGAGAAACTGGCATTACTCAAATCCACCTCGTTAATAGAACCGTCTGTGGATACTGTCATCAAATGATAGGTAGCATTGTTACCCTCTCCCCTTCGCAAGGACATATATGCGTTGTGAGATACCGGATGGACAACCATATCCTGAATAGAGATGTCATCCACTCCTGCACCCAGCTTCTGGGCCAGTTTTCCCTGAATATCGTCTACATTCATCGCACTGTTACCTGACCTCTTACTGTCTTTTGTGTCAAGTGCGAAGATAGATGCACCGGGACTGTCTCCGTAAAAAAGAATTCCCTGTGGTCCAAAGGCAAGCTCCCCGATTGCCATATGTCCAGGAGTCCCTGTTTCAAAATTTGCAGTTAACCCACTGGTTTCATGGCTATCAGTAAATGCCACCAGGAATATCAACCCCATCCCCAAGATTACTACTACGGATTGAAAAAGTTTACTTTTCATAATGTTTGTTGTTTAGATAAGGATACTATTTTGGCCTACTGTTTTAAGACTAATACTTAAGATTGTAAAAGAAAAATAAACAGTAACTTACTTCTATAATTTTATGTTAAACTTTATAAAAAACACTGATTATTCTAATATGGTGTTTTATCTGCTGCTTTCTGTTCAGGATTATTGCCTTTCTGTTTTTGTTTATATCTGATCCCGATAAAAAACTGTCTTTTTGACTTCCCCAGATTTTAAAAAATATATCATTTAAAATGACTAATCTTGTAACTCCCCAGCCTCACTGGAATTATTTTAATTTTTTGATATCATCCCAGATTAATCTCTTCTCTATATGTAAAGGTCTTATCCTCTCCCGGATTCGTGTAATCATCTGTCGTTAAAATTCCCTATTTTGTGCGTCTATCATATCAGCGATTAATTCTCAAAAAAATTTCACAAATACCCAGATGAGTAACGCGGATTCAAGTGTCAGCGAACAACATGAAATACGACTTGAAAAATTGGAAAAACTGCGGGAGATGGACGTCGATCCATATCCGTACGATTTTGAAGTAACCCATACCAGCAAACAGATACTGGAAAGACCAGAACTGATCCGAAAGGATGACCAAGATGAGGAAGACGTTGAGCATGTTTCGGTAGCCGGCCGTATTATGACGCGCCGTATCATGGGTAAATCCACGTTTTTCAACCTACAGGATTCTGATGGTGAGATCCAGGTCTATATCCGCCGGGACGACGTAGGGAAAGAAAATTATAACACCGTATTTAAAAAGCTGACCGATATTGGAGATATCGTCGGTATTAAGGGACATGTCTTTAAAACCGGTACCGGTGAAACTACTGTTTATGCCAAAAAGTTTGTGTTGCTTAGTAAAACACTGCGACCCATTCCCATTCCAAAAGAGGTGGAAACCGACGAAGGTGAAACCAAAGTGTACGATGCCTTCACTGACAAGGAGCAACGATACCGACAGCGATACCTCGATCTGATTGTAAATCCTGAAGTCCGTGATACCTTTCGCCAACGTACGGAAATGGTACAGGCGATGCGCAATATCATGAATGACAAGGGATACCTTGAGGTGGAAACTCCGATACTGCAGCCAATCTATGGAGGGGCTTCTGCACGGCCATTTGTAACGCACCACAATGCTCTGGATATGAAACTCTACCTGAGAATCGCCAATGAACTCTACCTGAAGCGGCTGATCGTGGGGGGATATGACGGCGTTTATGAGTTTTCGAAAGACTTCCGTAATGAAGGACTTTCTCGTTTCCACAACCCGGAGTTCACGCAGGTTGAGCTGTATGTAGCTTACAAGGATTACAACTGGATGATGGATTTTGTGGAAGAGATGATTGAAAAAGTAGCCCTGGAGATGCACGGCACCACTAAAGTGCAGGTGGGTGACCATGAGATCGATTTTGAACGCCCCTGGCCACGCATCCCGATGTTTGAGGCAATCGAAAAGGAAACCGGGAAAGATCTTTATCAAAAAGATCTTGATGAGCTTAAAGAGATTGCTGAAGAGCTTCATGTTGAACTGGATGAAAGCTTTGGCAAGGGTAAGATTATTGATGAAATATTCGGCGAATATGTGGAACCAAAGTTGATTCAGCCGACGTTCATCACCGATTATCCTATTGAGATGAGTCCCCTGGCCAAGAAACACCGATCTAAAGAGGGCCTCGTTGAACGGTTCGAATGTATCTGTAACGGAAAAGAGATTGCCAATGCGTTTTCAGAGTTAAACGATCCGGTGGATCAGCGGGAACGTTTTGAGGAACAAGCACGGTTGCGTGCGGAAGGCGACGAAGAAGCGATGGAGATCGACGAGGATTTCGTACGTTCGCTTGAATACGGTATGCCGCCTACAGCCGGGCTCGGTATCGGTATCGATAGACTGGCGATGATTATGACCGATTCTGAG
>JBEPXS010000032.1:0-14823 GCA_041641755.1 Balneolaceae bacterium | reverse complement strand
CGAGCTCTACTTCAGTGATTTTGGGCAGCCGGCAACCGAGAGTATCAATGCCTGGGGTATGTACTCGTGGATGCAGTACCAGCTTAGCCGGCGTTGGTTTGTGACTGGGCTATTCAGCTATTCCGAGGATCCGACTATGCCCAATACGGAGGAACAGGCGATTTCAGCCACCATTGGATGGTATGCAACCGAATTTCAAAAGCTGGAGTTCGGTCCCAAGCTGAGTGGAGGGAACGGATTTTCAGATACCATCTTCAGCGGTCTGTTCCGATGGGTCTTTGTTATTGGTTCGCACGGTGCACACCAGTACTAAACGATCAATCAGGCTATTCAAATGCTCACTACAAAAATTATATAAAATGAAACGATTAATCAGATTCAAAAAAACAATTCTGGTACTGGTCCTTCTGCTTGCCGGGGTCAGCAGTACAACACTGGCACAAATCAAGGTTGTAACAACCCTGCCCGATCTGGCCAGCATCACCCATCATATAGGGGGCGACAATGTCGATGTTTTCTCTATCGCCAGAGGATACCAGAATCCACACTTTGTAGATCCCAAGCCCAGTTACATCGTCAGGCTGTCGCGTGCCGATATGTTTGTGACGGTAGGCCTGGACCTGGAAAAAGGATGGGCACCGCAACTGGTCGAGAGTTCCAGGAACGGTGACATTCAGCAGGGAAATGCCGGCTATGTAGACGCCTCGGAAGGGATTTCACTGCTGCAGGTACCCCAGAATGTGAGTCCCGAAGAGGGAGATATCCATATTTACGGAAATCCGCATTACTGGCTGGACCCGATACGTGGAAAACAGATTGCTGAGAACATCTACAACCACCTGGCAGAGATTTCACCGGAAAACAGGGACCGGTTTAGAAAAAACCTGGAGGCGTTTAATAACAAAATCGATCAAAAGATGACCGAGTGGCAGGAGAAGATGAAGCCCTACAAAGGCACTCCCATCATCGCCTATCACAACGAATGGGTCTACTTTGAGGAGCGTTTCGGGCTGGAAATTGTTGATTTCCTTGAACCGAAGCCCGGCATCCCTCCCACACCCTCGCAGCTCGTCAATGTGATTAATAAAGTGAAATCACAGGATATCCCGGTGCTAATCAATTCACCGTATTTTAGTTCAAAATCACCGGAGGTCGTGGTCAGGAATACCGATATCGAGTTGGTTCAGCTCTCAACGATGACGGGAGGGTACGATGAAATCAACGACTATTTTGACCTCTTTGATTACAACATCAATACCTTGATTGATGCGCTGAAGGAGCAACAAACAAACTAAATAACTGGTAAGAGGATATGGATGCGATGTATCACAAATTCATATCAGAATCCTGTGAGGAATATAATCCCGGGTACCCGAAGCTTTAAAGTTCTGTACCAGCCGGGCCGGAGCCCATAATTGTAATGCTCATTTTACCTGAATAATTATGTTTGAGATGTTTCAACTGGGTTTTATGACCCATGCTTTTATTGCAGTCGTCATCATTGGACTGCTTCTTGCCTACTTCGGAGTTCATGTTGTGGGACGTGGAATTGTGTTTGTCGATTTGGCCCTGGGACAGATCTCTTCTCTAGGGGTTGCCATTGCCGCCTATCTGGGGACCGGTGCCACGTGGATACCCATAGCCGCTACACTGATCGGCGCGTTTCTGCTTTCTCTTATCAAAATTGAAGATAAAAGGCTTAAGCAGGAGGCGATCATCGGTATTATTTATGCTATTTGTTCGGCCGCCACGGTTCTGTTGATTTCCAAATCGGCACACGGCGATTCTGCCATCCAGGAAGTACTTTTTGGTAACATTTTGGCGGTTAGCCCGGAGCAGATCACTACCGTGGCGATCGTGTTTGGGATATTGGCAGCCGTCCATTTTTTCTTTCGGGAAAAGATTTTTGAGCTTACGAAAATGTATGAGGAAAACAGGGGCGATCAAGTAGGAGTATTTGATTTCTGGAATTTCCTTTTTTATATCTCCATCGGTCTTGCCATTGTCTTTGCGGTGGAGATCGGGGGAGTCATTCCCGTTTTCGCCTATCTGATAATTCCGGCGGTTTGTGGAATAATGGTATCCAAATCAACCAGAGTGGTTATTATTACAGCTCTGGTGCTGAGTGTTCTGGGAGGGTTCTTCGGCCTTAATATGTCATTTCAATATGACTTCCCGGCAGGTTCATCCATAGTAGCCGTACTTGGGATAATTTTTGTGTTGGTATCGATCTACAATTTGATCGGTGGGTCCAGGAAAAAACACACGATTACTGAGACGGGAAATACCTGAAAGTTCAGTCTACATTAGCGTTCCGACTTATACCTGCCCCGGGATTAGTTGCCGGCGAACTCTTCAATAAAAGTCTCGACGCCGGTCGGCTCCCGTCCCAGCAGTTGTTCCAGATGATCGTAGGTGTAATCCAGCGCACCGTTTACAAAAGTCTGTGCCGTCATAACACTCATCGCCACCTGGTCTTCCGGTAGTCCGATCTCTTTCAGGGTGTTTTCGAATTCGTCAACAGAGACATCGGTATAGGTGATCTCGGTTCCCGAGGCTTCGGTGAGCATCCCGGCGATCTCCTCGAGTGTATAAGTCTGGAAAGAGGTGATCTCATAGATTTTATTTTTATGCTCTTCATGGTCTACCAGTCCGTTGGCCAGCGCCTCGGCCATCTCGGTGCGGTATGCCAGGTTGATTTTTTGTCCATCCGAAGGGAATGCCCACTGGCCGGTTTCGAGGGCATTGCCCAGGAACAGCGGCAGGAACTCGGTATAAAAGGTATGCCGGAAAATGCTGTAAGGAATGCCGGAATCTTTGAGTGCCTGCTCCGTTTCAGCGTGATCGATAGCGAGAGGACTCATTTTTTTATCCGCTTTTACCATGCTGGTGTAGAATATCTGCTGCACACCGGCTTCAGCAGCGGCTCGTATCACATTTTTATGCTGCCCGGCGCGACCCTCCAGGGTGCTTGAAGAGATCAGCAGCAAGACGTCGATTCCCTCCACCGCCTGTTGTATTGAGGCAAAATCGGTGTAGTCACCGATACGCAGTTCTACACCCTTGTCCTTCAGCTCGGCTCCCTTTTCCTTACTGCGGACAAGTCCCGCAACATTGTCGGCTGAGATATCTTCCAGCAGATAGTCGATTGTTTGGGAGCCAAGGTTTCCGTTTGCACCAGTTACAAGAATCATAGTCATTGAATTTTCGTTGGAAATATATTTAATGTGATCAGAAGTTGAACAATCGTTGCCCTATTTGGGCATCAACTTCTTTGAGGTCGGAACTCAGTTTTAGAAATGTAAGAACAACCACTTCAGTTCCGCTGTAGCCCTTGGGAACCTTATAAGATAAGAGTGTCCTGCCGGTCTTCCGTTTCTTGTTCTAAGTAGTTTTGTTAATTTCCTGCCTTTGAAGTTTGTGTTGGTACAGTGACCGGAGCCGGAGCGTGAAGAAACCATTGCTGTTTGAAATCCGCATTACCCGGCGGATTGAGTTCAATGGTTTTAGCTCCGGGGGGAGTGAACGGAGATTACACTGAATTCCTGAACCGGGTTCACGTTAACTTAGTTTGATTAGGCCGGCATCAAAAGGATCCTCTCCAATTCCAAGACAGGTGTCAATTTTGAACGTTACCCGAGAGGCCACTGTTCATATTGGCACGCTAGAATTTTTAAAAGATGAACAAAAGCTTTCTAGATCCAAATTATGCAACTGTCAAACAAAAAGATATTAATAACCGGTGGAAGTGCCGGAATTGGGAAGGCACTGATCAGGGAATTTGTTGAACGAGAGGTCACTGATATTGCGGTGATGGGACGAACCGCCTGAAAACTAGTGGCTCTTGAAGAGGAGTTCCCTTCGGTTCAATTCGTGCAGATTCAGGGTGATGTTTCCCGGCTGGATGATGTCAAGAAAGCTGCCGAGACCATAAGGAATGAATGGGGTGGGTTGGATATTCTCGTAAACAGTGCCGGCGTGGTAAGTGCGGGACTGCTGGAGGATATCAGCGACGATGATATTGCCGATCAAGTCAACATTAATCTGACCGGATTGATCTGGATGACCAAGTATTGCCTGCCGTTGATCAAGGAAAGCCGGGATGCGGCTATCATAAATATCTCTTCCGGCTATGGCTATCTGGGTATGCCGTTCTATAGCGTCTATGCAGCTACAAAAGCGGGAGTGAAACACTTTTCTGAAGCGATACGAAGAGAGCTGGCGGAATACCCGGTCCACGTGATGACCAGCTTCCCTGGAGCCACGGACACCGATATGATGAAATCGGCTGTCGTTGATAGCATGGACAGTCCCGAAGAAGTAGCCCGAGCCACTATTGAGGGACTGCTAGACAAACAGATCGAGGTCGTCATGGGCGGTCCGAAGCGCGAGGAACAGATACGACTCAACCGGGAGCAACCGCTGGAGATGGACAAGAAGGTTGAAGAAAAATTTGAGGCCCTGCGGAAGCGCACAGAACACCACCGTGCAATGTAACTCAGGGGTCTGGGACATTAGGTTTTTTGGGTGCCGGATCAAGAAGAGGTGATTGAAACTTATATTCCTTGAATCCCAACATATTTCACCAGCTGGCGACGTTTTTGGTGACTGTTCTTTATTCCCGACCTTATGTCGAGGTTTTCGTCGTTGAAAACATGAACAAGACAAGAAGATAAGAAGTAACAAGTTTTAAGCTCTTGCCCAATCTGTCTTGATGTCGTCTTCATTTTGGCTTGGCCTGTCGGCAGTTGGACAGGCTCCAAAACGAACCAAAAATCCTCCCGACAGGTACGACCTGGTTTGACTTCAGAGAAGGCGTCTTGCTGCGTTGCTAAATCAGGCTCAGACAGAAATTCTTCGGGGGTTTCATCTATTGCTATAACCCTGTTTGTATGGTAGAGACTTTTCGTGGTGAAAATGTTGAGATCCAATATAATGACACCAATTTGGGGTTCGGGGAATCGTGGGAAAAGAGAAGTTAGGGGCAACGAGTGCTCCAAGCCATTGATACTAGAACAAGTTAAATCTCGTGAGGGTGCCCTATGTAGAATTTTGAGGTTTGCTTAAAAGGTTAAACTCTTAAAAAATTTCTTTAATGGGATACACATAAACCAGATACAGGTAGAAAAATACGAGGGATATCACCAGTATGATAACGCCCAGAACCGGGGAGGTTACCTTGATCCCTTTTGTGGATGCTTCAAACTCGGTGACCTGGCTTTCCGGCGGTGGAGCCCCTTCGGCTCGTTCTGCCCGTATAGATTTCCAGAACTGGATTCCCGAGAAGGATATCCCTGAGAATACGAGCAATAACACCGCCCAAAAAATAAGTTTGGACGAGAACAGCTGCCAGGCAAAAACTTCCTTGCGATGTTGGAATCCCGATACCCGGTATTCGTAATAAGCATACATAGCGTCCTGATAGATTGACATCGTTGAATCGTCAAACAGTTGCTGCTGGGCAGCCGTTGGTGGACTTAGGATCGAATCGGGGAATGTTTGTTCGGTGTCTATCTCTTGCTGCATATCTTGCAGAATATTATTAACCGTGCTATCCTGGTTGTTTGAGGAATCCACTTGTGGAGATCCAACAGCTATGGCTGACATTAAGAGAAGGCACAGGAAAATAATTACTGTTGATTTTATTGGATACAACATCATCGGGAAAGTGTTGATTTTTATGTTGTTCAGGAATCGTATTCCAGGAGTTTTTCCAGGAACGTATAGCGCAGATTTACCTTTTCGTATATCGTATCGCTGTTCTTTTCCTCGAAATTTTTATAGTTCTCCAATGAGCTTTTATCATCTAACAGAAACTCAATTCTGTCCAGTAGTTGGCTTCCGAGATGTTTAACCCAGGCATTGAGGTTGACCAACCATTCTTCATTTGCCTCCTCTTCCGTTGTGGCCATAAAGCCAGGTGGAGAAGCGGGCTCTTCATTATCTTGAACTTCAATGTAGAACTGCTGAGCCCAAAGGGTATCCCCCGTTTCGGGATAAACCGTATATCGTGTTCCTGAGGGCTCTATCACCTCGATCGTACCGTCCGCTTTATATATTTCTATGGTCCCATCTGGTTTCACAATCCGTTTATCTGGATCACTCTCTTCAGTATCCTTATCTTTTTTATCAACAACAGATAGCTGTTTTTGCAGAGCTTTCATCGTTTTTTTGTTCAGATTGAGAGCTTTGGGATATACCACAGCTTTGGGTGTAGAGGAGAAGGTCAAGTTAACAGGAAAGTAAAATTCGAAGACCAACCGGTTTTGGTTTGATGAGACCATTCGTACCCTGAGTTGATCAACGGTGACATCTCCTTTTGTTATCGTGAAATTTGCACTCCCATCTCCACTCCCTCTTGGATAGACAGGAGAACCACTGGCGGCATAATCCGGTGTTAAATTGCCTGAAGTTACAGGCCGGATAAAAATTCGCACCCCGTTACTCTGCCTGGTCGAGTAGGTAAAGTTAATCGTGACCTTTTGATCGTAATTCAGGCTCGCGGTTGGACCAGGTGAAACTTCAGTTATTGAAACAGACTGTGCAAATACGGTTGTATCTGCTGCTAGTAATGCAATTGCTATAACGATAATATAGATTTGTTTCTTCATCATCCCTGCTCCCTCTCTCCATTTTTTACATGTTGGTACTTCTGTATACAACTACTATTAATTCTAACATTATTAGTTGAGAGTTGAAACAACTTATTTTTATCAACAAAAAATGGACTTGCAAGTACAGCCATTTAAAAATCCTTTCTTGTAGTTCATCCTCATCATGTTAACTTTATGAATAGCACAACAGAATTGTCGATTTATAAGTGAATCATATATAGGGAGGTATTTATGAATCAAGGTCATATAAAAGCGGGGGAAGTCGTAAATCTTCAAACCCTCAAACCCGATATGGAGGTCGATTCAACCTATGCTCTTATCAAAACTTCCGATATGGAAGTGATCAGGATGGTAATACCAAAAGGAAGAGAAATCGAGGAGCACAGTGTTGATGGAGAGGTATCCGTGCAGTGTCTGGAAGGTGAAGTAAAATTCCATCTTGGAAATGAAACGAAAGAGCTAAGTGAAGGCAGCTGGCTGTACCTGAATAGAAAGCAACCTCACTCTATCAGTGCCGCAACCGATGCAGTCCTTCTGGTTACTATTCTTTTTACTACTGATTCCTGATCAGGTTTAATGAACTTTAATAGAGTAGCTCAGATATATCTATCGCAGTAAAGCTAACAGGACTGAAGAGATCAATAGCTTTTTAAACAAACGATAGCCACACCCCTGCTGGTTTTTGCAGAGTGTATGTTATCTATTCTCTATTATTTAGGGTAAGAACTTTCTACCGGAGCAAGCCTACTTGTAGCTATAAATAAATCCTAAAAAGAACGTAGTTATAAACAATCCCATAATTATTTCAAGCTTATAGGGTAGTATCAGTTCAATAACTAAATCTATGTAGACTGAAAGCAGATCAAAAATTTCGACTAAAATATCCATAATCCATTACATTTGGTTGGCCCTTATCTAGAAGAGTACTGTACCTGGATTATGTTACAAAAAATTAGCAGTAGAGTGCTAAAAAGAAGAAAGACCACGCAAATGGTTGTTTTCAGTCTGCTCTTTATGTTAGATAATATTTAATCTATTCGTGAAATCCTGCCCGAGTTCGTCCGATAATATTGGCCATTCTAGCTTCTGATTTTATTCCAGACAGATCGTACTGTTTTAGAAACAATAAAAAGGAGTGATCCCGAAATGAAGCCAAATAATATCAACATAGGAATTCTTATAACGGATTCAATTATGTATAAAGTTAGAAAAAGACCCATAGCGTCTATTTAATTTACTATTAATTTACTGGATATATCGCAAGAATTTGGCATCCTTCATAGTAGGTATGAGGACAAAAGTGTGATGATATTTATTAAATTAGTTTCTTGCTGTACCCAACGTCATCAAGCCGTTTCTGCTTTCATGTGACGAGTATACAGACAGATCGTTACAGATAAAGATGAAATTCCACATTAATTAACCATAGAATCTATTCCCTGTAAAAACAATAACTGTAAGTACTCAGCAGTAAAAACTGGGCGACTTGGTAACTGCTTGCAAATGGAGTTAGTTTTAAATTAAGATATTTGACCCTGATTTAGGTTAGTCAAAATAGTCACTCCTACAATGCTGATCAAGCTTGGGGATACTTTGATCGTCTGATGTTCCTAATAGATAGACCGGTAGCAAGGCCGATCCTTACAAATTTTTTTTAAATCCCCTCAAAAAAATTATATCTGGAAATACAACCTGGCAAATAAAGTCTAAGTCCTGCTTTTTTATTAAGGATAGAAATGCAAATACCACATTCGATTCGCTTTTTTTAGCGTTACCATATAGATTAGTCAGGGTAAATTGTTGTTGAAGGGTGAGAGTAAAAAAGCTGTGGGTACAATATTGGGAATCAAAAAAAGAGAGGTCTAACTATGAAAATGATAGCATTACCTGGGGTTTTTGTTATATGCAGGCTTAATCCTGATAAAGAGTTACCGGCATGGATAGAAAAAAGTTCATTTTACAGTATAACCCGTACCAGCGAGGAGCTCTCGATTGTTACGCAGGGATCTGTCGTTCCGGAAACAGTTGAGTGTGAAGGGGACTGGCGATGCCTCAAAATAGAAGGGCCGCTCGATTTTTCCATGACGGGGGTGATGGCATCAGTTGCTTCTCCTCTTGCAGAAGCCGGTATCAGTATCTTTACTATGTCAACCTACAATACCGATTACCTGCTTGTAAAACAGGACCTGTTTGAGGAGACCAAACTTGTTTTGAGTGAAGCGGGCCACCAAATTGGAAGTGATATATAAATAATAAGTAACAAATCTGGCTCATGATTTTTATCAGGCTCCAGGTGATACTAAGAAAATTTGGCACAATGGATATTTATAGATACTTAAATTCAAAGAGATATATACCAAGCTTGGCTCGGCACCCTGGTTCTTTGATCATAGCAGTTCTTTGTTCAATCATTATTTTCGGTTGTAAAACAGAAAGCCCCAATCCGGATAAGCATACGAGTATAAAGCCGAATATCATTTATATTTTAGCTGATGATCTGGGATATGGCGATATCGGGCCTTTTGGTCAAACTAAAATCAAGACGCCCAATCTGGATCGGATGGCTGCCGAGGGAATGCGATTCACACAGCACTATTCCGGCAGTACGGTTTGTGCGCCTTCCCGATCAGTCCTTATGACCGGTCTGCATACCGGACACACACCTATCCGGGGAAACAGAGAACATCATCCGGTTGGACAGGCACCACTGCCATTCGCCGTGCCTACTATAGCCGAAATTCTGAAAGATGCAGGATATGTAACAGGTGCGTTCGGCAAGTGGGGACTCGGTTATCCGGGATCGGAAGGCAGTCCCTCACATCAGGGATTCGACCTGTTTTTTGGATATAACGGCCAGCGCAGAGCTCACTTTTATTACCCGGAGTTTCTGTATCGTGAAGTACCGGGCAAGGCTCCCGAGCAGGTACCGCTGGAAGGGAATGTTGTGCACGATACCTCTACGGAGAATTTCCCCCATCCGGGTTCGGGACCGCCCAAACAGCGTGCGGTTTATAGCCAGGATGTAATTACAAAAGAAGCGCTCTCCTTTATCGACAAAAATGCCGGTGGTGAACAACCGTTTTTTCTATATATGCCTCTCAATATTCCTCACGCTTCCATCACAGCACCGGAGGAAGCGATGGATCCCTATCTTGATGAAAATGGGGAAAGTATTTTCCCGGAGAAGTCGTTTCCCGGCGATCACTACACGGAGCAGCCTAAACCGCACGCTACTTTTGCAGCTATGGTCACGTTATTGGACAAGTATGTCGGCCAGGTGATGAACAAATTAGAGAAGCAAGGTATTGCTGAGAATACACTGGTGATCTTCAGCAGTGACAATGGTCCCCATGTGGAAGGTGGTCACGATCCTGAATTTTTTGACAGCAACGGCCCGCTTAGGGGTTTAAAGCGGGATCTGTATGAAGGCGGTATTCGCGTACCGACCATCGCATGGTGGCCGGGTACGGTTCAGGAGGGAGCCACAAGCAGCCACATATCCGCATTTGAAGATATGCTTCCAACGTTTGCCGATCTGGCGGGTATTGAAGTCCCACCCAACCTTGATGGCATTTCGATGGCTCCAACGCTGACGGGCAACGGGAAGCAACAAGAACATGAATACCTCTATTGGGAATTCCCGGCCCGGGGTGGCAAGCAAGCGGTGCGGAGAGGGAAATGGAAGGCGGTGCGGCTCAATGTCAACAAAAATCCGGATGCGCCCATCGAATTGTATGATCTTGATGATGATATCGGTGAGGAAAACAATGTAGCCGACCAACATCCCGAAATCACAGGTGAAATGCACCGAATTATTGATGAAGCGCATGTGCCCTCTCAGGTATTTCCCATTGGAGATGAATAACAGAATTCGGGGCAGGTGCAAATAAAGTCAGGAGTTTTTCTTCTCCCAAAGCTTTAGATTTGGGCTTCCCGGCCTGTGTTAAGCCGAAGCGAATGAAACTATCTTCACCCAAACAGACGGTATCAAAAATCTTTTGGACAGCGGAAAGTGTGCATTCACTCCCCGATAATGATGGTCGTTTCTCTGGTCTTCTGCTGGCCTGTCGCTTGTTCGGTGACCGTAAAGATCAGCGTGTACTCACCGGGGTCCAATTCAGAAGTTGAGATCTCCAGATTATCCCGGTAAGATGACTGGCCGGATTCAAAATTAAGCGTCAGACTAACCTGGTTCGGGTCGTCAGTTCTCAATACGCGTTGAAGCAAGTTCTTTTGGGGCTCCAGCAGGTAATCAATTTTGAAACGGGCAGGGGCATTGGCAGATTTCTGAACATGATAGACTTCAAAATGCACTATTATATTTTGGCCCTGTGGAATATCTCCTTCCGGGGCAATGCGGAATCCAAAAGGATTAGTGGCAGTACCAGATTCCTCATCATATCCGATAATCAGGTCACTGACCTCTAACTGACTTGGATCCGTGGAGAGGGGAGTCGGTTGTTTGGTCGTATAACGCCCCAGCCCGCGTATAGTTTCCGGGAATAAGCGACTGCTGAGATCGGTTGAGGATTTCGTTTTATTATGTAGTTCTGCAGTAAATTGCTGGTCAGCCCCTGCCACACGATTCGGGAGTTCTATATAACTTAGAGAAGGGTCCATCTTTTCCATGCTGCCATATCCCAGCTCTAACGACTTTCGGTCAGTTTCGTTGAAGGTGATCCCATCACCGGGCTCAGCTATATTAACTGAATGCAGTAAACGGTAAGCAGAAGTTTCAAATGTTCTTTCCTTGACCTGATCAAATATCAAGCCTTCCTGCGGGTTACTTTCTATGAATGTGGCCAGTACCGGTTCATTCTGTTCATTCAACATCCTGTACTGGTAGGCTTTAAGTGGGATATCCGGTAGGGCAGACTCGTATTCAGAGTATTCTTCCGGTGCCTGATATCTATTGTGAGCCAACTCCGCCCGGTTGTTGGATCGTACCAATTTCGCCAGGGCTCTACCAGGAGCTGTAGAGTTCGTCTCAAGCATTATCAGATCCCTGTATAATCTCATAAACTTAGGATGTTGTAATCCAAGACTGTAATACAAACTTTTTTGCAGTGGTAAAGGATTATTTGGATAATGTAAATACTCGCTCGGGATCATTTCTTCAGCGCTACGTAATAGCCTGAATTCTTTAGTATCCCCATCTAGCCCAAAAAGAAATATAATATCATCATTGAAATCAGGGGAAATGTTCCTGTATGACCAAACCTGATAAGAATAATACGGGACTTTGCCTAATAACTGACCTTTAGAAGTTGGACTATTAATTTCAGGATCATCAGACAGTTGAGTTTTAACTGAATTATTTAATTGATTGACAAAAGTTTGATGAGCAGTTGAGACTCCACTATGAGTTGAATTTTGTTCTCTTCCATAAGTGTCAGGCTTGCCATAAGCTACATAAACTTTCGCCCGATCATCGGTACCATATGCCCATGAGCTGCTTCTTCTGAAATGTTCTTTCGCGTACGCCAGCCGTTCCCAGTGTTCCAGCAGGCGCTCATTCAGAGAAGTTGACGGGGCGGGGTCTCTCAGCTCCCAAAATGTTTTGATGGACTGCCCGAGCTCTTTGAGGTTACTTTCTTCCAGTAAACTGTCCCAGTGGTTTAAGGTCTCTTCTGATACCAACGGTTCGAGGCGTTCAACTTCCCTGGCAAGCTCATCTTTAAAATTCGTATCTGGTATGTTACTCAGGCTCCAATAATATATTTCGGAAGCCTTTTTGTATCGGGATTTTAGTTTTTTTTCAGTTATTCGTTCAATGTACTTAAATCCGAGTCTGGGGTCGGTCCATTCACCACCTTTAGTCCTATATAAATTATAGTCGCTCTCCAGTTTATGTAGTATCTGCTCAGGGTTGTTACTTTTGACTACATTCAGGGGCAGTAAACTATCTGGTGCAGAAAATGTAAATTTGGGAGTTGTAGATTCCTTCTCAAATTTTGATACGTCGAAGTCATCAGGTAGCAGGTCGGGTGGACGATTACTGGAAGCCCAGTAACCGTGCAATACAGGTTGATAGGGATATTTAAAATTGCCTGTGTTGATATCTACAAATGCGGTATCGGCTGGTAGCTCTATCAGGGATATTTGGTTGAGAATCTTTGTCTCCTGCTTTTTTGATTTTTTATCAGGTTGTTTCTGCTGGTAAATTACACCGAGGTATGTAGACTTTGGATTAACCAATTTGATACGTTTGGCATTATATCCGGTAGCAAGGATATCGAAAGCTGAATATACTTTTTCGTCTGCGTACTTTTGTTTCAACACCTTTTCAATTAGTTTCAGATCCTGTAGATTATCTTTTGATTCGGCATAAAAAACCTTGAAACCTTCCTTCTCCAGATTGTGATTGGCAACAGCTCTGACGAAGTGCCGGAATGACCCCAGATATGTTTTTTTGCGCTGTTCTTGCCATTTTTGTTTTTCTTTCTTGTTTTCAGGTTCTAGCTCGGAATATTTGGAAAATCCGTAGGTGCTCATCGTCCCGTTTTCAAGTACAACTTTATTAAGATAAAACTCGGTTCTGTAACCCAACGATTTGTTAATTAAGATCAGGGGATTGTGTTGAGTGGTGGTTACCAGTTTATCCTTTTTATTGGTAAAGGAGAGTATTTCCGGGTTCTGTATGTTGCTATTTTCTCCATTCGGGGAATTACCGAGGAAGACTCTTTTGAATGTCTCCAAATTCTGGTGCCATTTTTCTGGTCGATTGGCTTTAACCACGATTCCCGGAAGTTCCGAAACTTCAGGTGTCATACCGATAATTATATTTTTTTTGGCAAATTTCGGGAGTGTTATTACTACCGTAATCATTCGGTATCCGATCATCGAGGCTACCAGGGTATAGGTGCCCGGTTTTAGGCTGGTAATCTCAAATTTCCCCTTCGGATTGGTAGCCGTTCCCCTCTGGGTTTGATCAATAAATACATTCACATTCGGCAGGGTTTGATCGGTCTCCGTATCTCGCACCTCACCTTGAATTCGATACATGCCTTCAGGCGTTTGCCCCCAAAGCTCAGCAGGCTTACCAAAGCATAATAAAAGACTCAGTATGACAAGTAATCGATGAATAACCAGATCGGTTTGTTTTCGTTCTTTTGACTGCTAAAGGCCACTAAGTATTCGATTGGCAACTAATAATCCCTGAATGTAGAATATATATTAAGGACGAATCCCTCAAATAAAATAACATGTTCATGTCACACTACAGCTTCCTCTCTCAAACTGTAATTTGCAAAGAACTGCCGACAAGAGCTTGATTAAAATCTGGATATAATAATTACTTCTCTATTTTATCCACCCAACAGATCCTGCACTTTATCTTTTACGAGATCTTTTATTCCCTGCTTGGCTGCTTGTCGGATGGCCTTTTTTAAGACGGGTTCAAGGATCTGCCGGGTTGTCTGCTTAATTGTGTTATTACCGCTTCTACCCACATCCGTAAGCTCAATTTTGGTAATTGTTGCTTCCACATTTCGCTCTTCACCTATAGTTGATTTAAGCTGCACATGACTCTCATTTATTAACAGGTGGTCAATGACCATATAGGTGTTGTACGACTCTCCCGAAGATGACCCAAGACGGTCTTGTAATGTCGTAAGATTATTGCCTTCGGTCGTCTGTTCAACATATACGCTGGGATTTTGTATCAACAGGTTATTTACTACAATTGTATCGGAAAGCAGTGTAGCCAGGTCGATTTTAAGCTTAATCTGTTTAAACTGAATGGCTGGACGATCTGCAAATCCTTTGGGATTCTGTATCATCAATCCATCAATGGTACCCCGGCCGTCAAATAATGATATGGCAACATCATCTACATCCACTTCAACCTGGAGCATATCACTGGAAGTTTCCTCGATGGAAGATTTAATCATTCCGTCAAGACTGAGGGATATTCCCAAAAAAACTACTACCAGTACGATCAGGATGCCGCCGCCAATTTTTAGTATCCTGTTTTTCATAGACGCATGATATTGTTTGAGTTAGCTTATACATAAAGCAAGAAAGCAGTTGTTTTGTTTCACAGAAGTCTGTAAAACTGAGTTTTTCCTGGGTAATGCAGATTCCATCATTTCATTGCGGGTGATTATGTATTGTCATTTGGAAAAATGATAAACCTGAACCCGGGATAAGAACCGGAATAACGAGTTAGCAAAGTGCATCTTTTCTGGCCTTTGAAATTTTTGTTGAT